>JAFGAF010000355.1 GCA_016933815.1 Prolixibacteraceae bacterium | reverse complement strand
TACTTGCTAAAATTTTCGGCTTAGTTTTAATGCTGTTTGGCTTTTTGGTTTTATCGGCATTAATCACAGCTGTTGTTTTCGGATCGAGGTTTTTAGGTTTTGTTCCGGCTTTTAGCGATGGGCTTATCGTTAACCATATTGTTGGCGAATCGTTTGGTCCTACTATTGTTTTAGCCATATTTTTAATTACAGCCATTCCGGTATTGTTGTTAATATATGCCGGCACAAAACTGTTATTCAACTATGTTGCCAACAGTCGCGCAGTTTTTCTTACGGCATTAACCACATGGATTATTGCAATAATTATAGCTGTAGGTATGATCAGCAATATTGTTAACGAGTTTAAAACCAACAATTCGTTAACAGAGCAAAATACAATATCGAACACCTGCGACACGCTTTTTATCAAAATTAACGAAAATGCATACAACAGTTTTAGCAATATTAAATTTGAAGTGAACAACTATAAAATCGCCATAGTTGACAACGACGAACAAATTATTGCCTACCCTAAGCTAAGTATTAAAAAATCCAATACCGAAGAAGTACTTTTTCGCAGTAAAAAAAGTGCTCGGGGCACAAGTCAGAAAAGAGCAAGCTACGAAGCTGAATCAATTGTTCACCAATACAATATTGTGGGCGACACGCTTTTTATCGATCCATATTTCACACTTAAAGAAGAGCACAAATGGCGTCAACAATCGCTTGAGCTCTGCCTCGAATTACCTGAAGGAAAAACACTTTATCTCGACCAAAACTTGCTGCCCATTTTACATGAAGCAAATAACGAACAAAACATTTGGGAACCCGACATGACCGGCCTGTACTGGAAAATGGGAGAGAATATGCTAAGCATTATACAACAATAAATCAAAAACAATTAAAATACACAAAATGCAAGTGATACATAAATTAGGAATTCTTTTAGCAATTTTGCTGGCATCGGTTACCGGCAACGCACAAAGTAGCGCACAAAAAGTTTACGACATGTACTCGGGCAAACAAGGCTTTGTAAACCTGGGATTTGCAAAATCGATTATTCAACCCTTTGAAATTTTTCTCGATGATGACTCGAAACGGGTATTGTTGAAAATGGATAAAGGAAATTTGCTGTTTTACAACGAAGACGAAGGTTCTTTTAGCTCCGATGAGATTTTTGACCGCATCGACATTGAACTGAACGGAAACGATTATTTCGACATTGATCCGAATGAACTCAACTGCAATAATTTAAAAATCGAATCTGATTCAGATTATGAACAAATAAGAATTATTGGACATGGCCAACCCAACAAAATGGATGAATTCCATATTTTACTAAGCAATTCGGACAATGCAATGTTTTTCTCGTTTTTTGGTGATATTACTGTTGAAGACTTTAAAACCTTTTGCACTTTCAGCCATTCAACAAAGAACACATTTAAACTTTGATAATTATATTTACTCAAAAAAAGAAGCGATTGAATTTTTGTTTCAGACACATTTTTTATTCCTTTGAATACTTATTTTTACACTAATTCATTCAAAATACAATGATAATAGGATTACTGCGTACAATTTTAGTTATTGCAATTATTTACTTCATTATTAAATGGTTAGCAAGAATGTTTGAACCAAACAAACAGCAGTCGAACAATCGACAACAACAATATCAAAAGAACGAAGGTGAAACAACCATCAAATTTGATAAAAAAGGCGAAAAGATAATTAACAAAAACGAAGGCGAATATGTCGATTTCGAGGAGGTTAAATAGCATTTTGCCCCCCACTATGCGCTCATAATCAACTTTACTGATGCCAGCACTGTCATTACAATAACCAACCATCGGAAAGGCTTTTCGGGTATATGTTTTGCAATTTTCAAACCCAAAAAGCTACCTCCAATAATGAAAGGCAACATTAATAAATTAACTGTAAACGACTCCAAAGTTATTGTTTTCCAAACAAATACATGAAAAGGAATTTTAAACAGATTGATCACTAAAAAGAACCAGGCGCCGGTACCTATAAGTACGTTTTTGGGTAATTGCATCGCTAATAAATACAAGCTCATGACCGGGCCGGCAGCATTGCCAATCATGGTACTGAAACCACCGGCAACACCAAAAAAACCACCCGACCACCAACTGCCTTTGAAAGCTTTTGTATTCTTTTTCAATTCTCGCCAAATCATCAAAGGTATTCCGCCCAATATAAAAACAGCCATAATAAGCTTAAAAGTACTATCGTTTATTATTTCACCTACCCACAATGCAACAAGTACGCCTGCAATTGCAAAAGGAAACAGCTTTCGTAAATGGGGCCAACTGGCATGCCGGTTATAAAAAATGACGGCAAAAATATCGGCCATCGACAGCATGGGCAATAACAAGCCAGCCGAAACTTTACCACCAAAAACCGAAGCCAAAACAGGAGCCACAACCGTTCCAAAGCCATACACTCCGCTTTTCGACATGCCGGTAAACAATGCGGCAAATATCAACACCAACCAATGAGTATAATCGAGCGAATTAAATATTTCAGACAGCATAATTCCAATCACTTTTTTATAAAATGGCAAAACTAAGAACAATATTTAAGCATTTAACCAATATTAAAGCTTAAATTTGGCATCAACTTTTTTTGAGAAGTATTCAAATAACCGAAAGCACATTTTAATTGAAGTACACAAATGACAGTAGAAGAAAATGAGTCGTTTTGGTATCCGCTCGATAATGCAGCAAAAATATTCCCGGCCATTACCAATAATGAGCGCACTTCGGTTTTCAGAATATCGGCAAGCCTTAAAAATACTATAAACATTTCGGCACTTTACAGGGCACTTCACAAAATCGAAGGGCGGTTCCCGTATTACAAAGTAAAAATGCGAAAGGGTTTTTTTTGGTATTATCTCGAGTCGGATAAAATCACTACTCCGGTTGTTGCCGACGTACACGATCCGTGCCGGGTATTCAACCGAAAGAGCAGTTTATTCAGGGTGCTTGCAAGAGCAAACCGCTTGAGTGTTGAGTTTTCGCACATCATTACCGACGGTGGCGGTGCATTTGAATATTTCCAAACCCTATTGATACACTATTTAAACGAATGTGGCACTCAACTGCCACAAAACCACAACTACCTTAAACCCGGTGAAAAACCTGATCCCGAAGAATTTGAAGATGCCTACAACCGTTATTTTGTTGATAATATCCCCAAAAACCCGCGTCAACGTAAAGCATTTCATCTTCCCTACCCAGCAAGCTGGCCTCATCGTTTCAGTATTCTAACAGCCATAATATCGTCAAAAGCAATAAAAAAAGTTGCTTCGGAAAAAAACGTAAGCATAACCACATATCTTACAGCCGTTTACATTAATGCGCTGCAAGATATTTACGAAGAATTAAAAGCCAAGGGCAAAAAAGGGTTCAGCCAAAAAATTAGCATACAGGTACCCATTAACCTTAGAGGTATGTACCCGAGTAAAACCATGCGTAATTTTTCGCTGTTCGTTATGCCCGAAATTGATTTACGCTTGGGGCATTATTCATTCGACGAAATTTTGAAAACCGTTCACCATCAAATACAACTCGAAACCGACGAAAAGCTTATCAACAAAATTCTTTCACGCAACGTAGGCAGCGAAAGGAAAATGGTAATAAGAGGAATACCGCTATTCATTAAGAGTCTTGCTTTGCGAATGAATTATTATTCGTTGGGCAGCAATCAGTACAGCGGAGTGCTTTCGAACCTGGGACGTCCAAACTTTCCGCCCGAAATTGCCGATCAAATTGAATATCTGCAAGTTATAGCACCTCCTCCAAACAAGCTGATTAAAACCAACTGTGGCATTATTGGGTTTAAAGACCAGCTAATTGTAACATTTGGCAACATCAGCTATTCAAAAGAATTGGAAAAGCGATTTTTCAGGTTTTTAAGCCAACAAGGTATTAATGTACGTTTGACCATTTAAAACATTGAATTATGTACGAATGTAAAAATTGCGGAGTAGAACTGGACTCAAAAATGAATTTTTGTCCATTATGCGGCGAAAAAGCCGAAGGTGAAAAAAACGGCACTAATTTATCGGTAAAAGCAAACAACCTTACAAATAAGAAGAGTCATACCTACGACCTGACTGGCCTAACCGATCCTCAAAAAGAAAAGCTATTTTGGGAACTTTCGGGTATTATTTTACTCACCGGAATGATTGTAACATCAATTATTGATTTTCTAACATCAAAAACACTAACATGGTCGAAATATACACTGGCAATTGGACTGTACTTGTTCATTAACATCAGCTTGCTTTCGTTCATGAAAAACAAAGCAATTTTAATGGCATTTTTAAGTTTTGTAAGCACATCGTTGCTGTTGCTGGCCATCGATTTTTTCAACAGCAACATAGGTTGGGGACTGAAACTGGGAGTGCCACTAATTTTTTCGATTTATATTGCAATCGGATTTTTTATAATAACAGTAAAACGAACCAAACAAAAAGGCATCAACCTTATTGCTTTTTTCTTATTACTTAGCGGTGTACTTTGTATTATTATCGAAACCATTGTTAGTCTTCATTCAGGCACATTTAAGCTTATTTGGAGCCCAATATTGTTGGTGTCGGTTTTTTCGGTAGCTGTAATTTTGCTTTTTATTCATTACCGCTTAAAAAAAGTAACCGATCTCAAACGGTTTTTCCATATATAAAACACTCACAATTAACGCTTTCCAATATAAACCTGCGAACTGCTTGCCGCTCCAAAAACCCCGTAACCACCATCAACAGTTGTGTACAATGGCCTATATGCATTGGGTTTAAAAAAGGTGTTTGAGGTTGTAAAATATTGTCTTAAATTTTTATCGAATGCAAATACATAAATAAGCATTTCACTTTCTGTAATTGTCCATTTGGGCTCAATTTTTACCGAAGTTAACCGACCGGGCTCTGGTATTTCTTGAATTATTTCAGCATTCTGGTTCTGAATAATGTAAATGGAATACATGTATGCACTCGAATCGGCCAACACATTAAACATTAAACTATTATCAACAAAAGCAAAGCTTTGTTCATCAACCAGTGGTTCGTTAGGAATTGTACATGTAGCGTAAACCGTAAAAGTATCGTAAACACATGAATATTCCCAAACATCGCCCGGAGCAGCAATTATTTCAGGTAAATAATACAAACCATTGCCGTACGAATTTAACTGATAGCTGCTTTCTTCTCCATTTAAAGCATACCTTACAAGTTGAATATTTGCATCGTTTACTTCATAACCGCTTTCCCAATCGAGCATATCGAGTAAGCGATGTACCTCAAAACGATGGTTGAGGGTATCAAAATCGGGGCCCGACTTAATCATTCCAAATACATTTAAGCCCGGCTCAAACTTACTGTTTTCCATATCGGGCTGTAAATGAAGCCCGACGTAATACTCTCCTATTTTGAGGCAACTGCTGAATAAGGCAAGCATCAAAAACAACATTAATAAATAGCTGATATTTTTTTGTTTTATCATTTTTCAATAGTCTTTTAGTCAAAAAACAACAGTAACAGGTCATTGTAATTTAATCCTTTATCTGTTCAAATTTACAAAATACTGCATGTTAAAATTTAATTGTATATCCTGCACTCACGGTAGGCAAATAGTTGTCGCCCATTGGAATATAAAGTCCTAAATCGCCGGCCGACAAATAATACAAAACATTTCGCCTAAAAAACAGTGCATTGTAAACATTAACAACCAAATACGATTCGTCGGCGCCAAAAAAAGTTGCCAAATCTTTTCCAAAACCGGTAACAATTTGTTTTTGCAAGCCAAAATCGAGATAAAACAGCCAGGGCATACGCGACGCATTCTTTTGAGCTACAGTATATTGAGGGCTGTATATCATTTGTCCGGTAAGCGGATCGTACATGAAATACATTTGCAAAGTATTTTCAACTGAACGCGGCACACCGCTTTGTGCAATAAACGACGCACTGTACGAAATTCGTTTGGTAGCCTGATAATTCATTACTGCTTTAAAAGAATGCCTGCGGTCGTAATCGTAATCGTATTGTTGACCGTTCATAATATGAGGAAACGAGCGGGTCGATTTTGATAAAGTGTAGCTGCTCCAACCCGAAAACTTACCAAAGCTACCATTCCACATTAGTTCCATGCCATACGAAAGCCCGGTACCGGCCACAATTTTTTCACTTAACGCAAAAACTTCAAAGCGATCTTGCAACAAATCGAAAGTATAAGTTCGCTCAATGTCTTTGTAATAAAAATCGGCCGAAAGTGTATTTTGCCTGTTCAGCGGAATTTCTAAACCCGCAATATAATGCTCCGAAATGCTTGGCAAACCATTGCTTAGCGGATAGTAATAATCGAGAAACTGGTTAAACTCAAACTCTTGGGTATTCATGCTCACAATATGCTGATTGTACTTTCCCCAAGCTGCCTTAATTTTTGTTCCTCGCCAAAGCTTCAAAACTGCGTTAACTCGGGGTTCGAACAAAACATTTTGCCCGTCGAAACTAGAGGCACGCACTCCGGGGCGTAAAGTAAGGCCACCTATCGAAATTTTATCTTCGAAAAAAGCCGATAAAAGCACGGGCTCTTTTTTGGCCGTTCCGTTATCGAGTTTATTAAGCATAGTAGCATTATGAAAAAGGTAGTTGTTGTATTCAATACCCATTTTTAACTCGTTCCAGTAAAAAGGCTTATAAACCAAGCTCATCTTTGCACCGTAATCGTTCACTTTACTTTTAAATCCTGTTGAAGTATCGAAAACAACATCTTCGAAATTCATTTTCATTTCGCTAAAATTATCGGCTCTGTGCATCGAAGCATAAGCTTGAGCTCTAAAAAGCAATTGCGGTGATATAACCGACCTCCAAATTGCAGTTGCAATATTATTGTGCCAACGGTTTACCCAATTCAAGCTCATTTCGTTAAAAATTTCGCTCATTCCAATTGAATTGCCCATGTAGCGGTAAAAATTATTAAAATCGAGGTTGGTTTTATCTTTCGATCCAAAATACTTTACAGTTAAGCGGTGTTTCGACGAAAAGCGGTGCGTTATTGAAAAGTTAGCATCGTAAAAATAATTGTTACTATAAAACATTAAATTACTGGCGATATCGTAATTAAAACGTCCGGCCAACATCATGGTTGTTTTAGGGCTTAGCGGAAATTCCAGAAACATTTTCGACTCGGCTGTTGATGGAATAACTTCGCCATGCAGACCGCTATTGTTTCCATCCTTGGTAGCTATGTTGATAACCGAAGCGTTACGCCCACCATATTCAGCACCAAAGCCCCCCACCATCATATCGACATGTTTAACAGTTTGCATATTGAAAATGCCCGACGAACTCATAAAATGATATGGATTATAAATAGTAACGCCATCGAGCATGATGAGGTTTTCGCCCGGATCGCTGCCACGCACCGACACTAATGGTGAAAGAGGCTCGGTTGGCTCAATACCGGGCAAATAGCGCAGCGCTTTAAATACATCGTTTCGTGCGGTTGGGATACTTTGTATTTGCTTGGTGCTAAGTGTATGTTGGCTGGTTTCTATTTCGCGGTCGCCAATAAAACCGGTACCGCTTTCGGTTACATTTACCTGGCCAAGCTCGTAAGCCAAAGGTTTGAGTTTAACTTCAACAAATAGCTTTGTTTTGCCATTGGTGTTCAATTTATGAACTTGTTTTTCGTATCCAACAAACTGTATTTCAACAATAAAACTATCGAACTCGATACCGGGCAAACTAAAAAAACCGTTAATATCGGTTGTGGTTCCGCGCAACTCACCTGTTCGAATAATTACTCCGGCATTCACAAGTGTTTCGCCGGTTTCGGCATCGCTTACAATCCCCGAAAGGCTTACCTTTTGCGAATAAGCCCCTAAAGCCAGCAATATAAAAAATATGCTTGTTATTATCTTCATTTTAAAATTTATAGGCTAAGTTGAGGGCTAATGCAATTTTAATTTTAGGCTTATGGTAAACTACATAATGAATATCTTCCATTAAACCCACACCAAACACAAAGCCCGACCGATCAATCTGGTTAAAATTAATGCGTTGGGTAAACGACATATTTACATACAATATTTCCTCCAGTT
Organism: Prolixibacteraceae bacterium; assembly: GCA_016933815.1. Taxonomy (GTDB): domain Bacteria; phylum Bacteroidota; class Bacteroidia; order Bacteroidales; family Prolixibacteraceae; genus Roseimarinus. The sequence continues at coordinate 13,966 of JAFGAF010000355.1, read as the reverse complement.
TATGGTCAACAGTATCCATATCCTTCCAATTGTTTACTCCCAATAAAAAAGCCACTTTGTGTGAAAACAACGATTTATCGGTAAACCTGAAATTCCACAAGGGGATACTACTTCCAAAGGCAATGGCTCTGAAATCGGGGTGTTCGACATAACGCATCAAGCCCGTACTGCGATTAAACATACGTTCGCTTTCGGGTTCCGAAAACCAAAGTGCTGCATCGATACCCCAGAAATTTAATCCCCCAAAAAATTCGGTTTCTACGTAAAAATTCTTTTTGATGGCAGGTTGCCCACGCCTGAAATGATAATAGCTTTCGCTCATTAGCTCATCAAGTCCATTATTAACGCCAATAACATCGCTGGTAAAGCGGTTTGCCCACTCGTTGAACAAGGCTTGATAGCCATCGCTTAAACTTTCTCTTTTCTTTTGTTTAACATTATCGGAATAATAAAAAGTGCCCAAAAAAGAAGTAGCTGCACCATTATTTTTCGAGAGCTCAACAACAGCATTCAACGAAAGGCTGCGTGCACCAATCGAAGTATTATTCTTAACACAGTATTCTTTTATATCGACATTAAAATCAAGCCCTTCGAGCGTGTCGTTTGTAAAGCGCCCTTCCAATATTTTTGATAAAGGAGAGGAAATATATACTATTTGATCGACAGGAAAAACAAGCCATTTCTTTTGCTCGTAAACCGAGATAAAAGCAGGATGAACACCCCGGCTATCGACAATATTTTTAAGTCTAAAAGGGGCTGGAGCATTGTTGCCATCCGAAAGTTCAACAACAATTGTATCGGCAACCCACTTTTGGGCTTTGCTGTTTATATTTGAAAGTAAGACAATCGATACTGTTAGCAAAAAAACATTTAAGAGTTTGGCCATGCCGGTTTTTGAAATGATTTTTAAGTGGTGCATTGCATTTTCTAAATTAAACAAAACATTCAGCAATAATAACCTCTAAAGTTTTGTTTTATTATGCATCAAAAATAAAAATAATTGCAAAAACAACACGCACAGTGTAATTAATCAATAAGGCTTGCCCTAAAATTTGTAAACGATTGGTTGGTTTCTTTCTTAAACAATTTACTGAAATGCGAGGGGTCGTCGTAGCCAAGCTTATAAGCAATTTCTTTCGACGAAAGATTGGTATGCAAACCCATTCGTTTGGCTTCGAGAACTATACGCTGCAAAATCATTTCTTTAGCCGTTTTACCTATACTGTTTTTTACAACATTGTTCAAATAATCGGGGCTAATGCTCATTGCCTCGGCATATTCGTTTACTTTATGCCATTCAACAAATTTTGTCTCCAAAAGGTCTCTGAATTTTCTCAGTATCCCCCTTCCCGACTGCAATGCCTGCGGGTTGTTTTCATCGATTGGAGAAGCAACAAAACGGTTGCACTCAATTAAAAAAAGCTTTAAATGGGCTGCAATTATATCGAATTTAAAGGGAGAATCACCTTCGAAAGCCTTTCGAATTTCAGCTGAAAAACTAACCAGCTTTGCAAAATCGTCAGCATTCATTTCGAGTGGCGGCGTAACTGTTGTACACGAAAAAATTCCCAAGTTCGAAATAAAATCGCGGCTAATGTAATTGCGTGTTAAAAACTCGTTGCTAAACATTAGAATATCGCCACTTGGCGTATCGTTTGTAAGTACCTGATGAACCTGATCGACATTCACAAAAAACACCACTTGTGGTTTAATCTTATACTCAACAAAATCGATAAAGTGAGTTCCGTAAGCATCTTTTACCAGCAAAATTGTGTAAAACTCGTGCCGGTGAGGCGGATTGGGGTCATTTTTGTGCAACAAGTGATTATCTTCCATGGTACGAAAAGCAAAAAATACCTCTTCGTTATTGTGTTTCAATATTTGTGTTGGTATGTCTTTCATCTGATATATTTTAGTAAAGAACAAAGATAGTGCATAGTTGTTTTGCCCTGTAAAAAATCATCGGCACAAATAAACCAGAAAAATATCAGTTTTTATAGCGTTGATTTGTACTAAGTTTAATCGATTAAAACTTAACAGAAATGGAGAAACTGGCAGTTGTTGCATTGGGTGGAAACGCGCTTCTGCGCGATGACGAACAGGGGTCGATTGAACAACAAGAAGCAAACACTTACGAAACCATCGAAAACCTTGTTTTTTTGATCAAAGCCGGGTATAACCTGGTAATTACACATGGCAACGGCCCCCAAGTGGGCAATATTCTTATGCGCAACGATGCCGGAGAGCAAGTTTATGGCATAGTACAAATGCCGCTTAACATTTGTGTAGCCGACTCGCAAGGCGGCATAGGGTACATGATTGAACGCATGATGCGAAACGTATTAACCAACCATGGAATTGATCGGCAAATTGTCACAATTACCTCGATGGTATTGGTCGATCCCAACGACAAATCGTTTGAAAACCCCACAAAACGAATTGGTAAAATTTACAACAAAGCAGAAGCAGACAAATTAAGTACAGAAAAAGGCTGGAGCTTCAAACCATCGATAAAAAAGAGCGGAGCCTATCGTAGGGTCGTTCCATCGCCAAAACCTCAGAGCGTAATAAACTGGTCACTTGTAAAAGCACTTAGCCAACAAGGTATAATTGTGATAACAGCTGGCGGCGGCGGCATCCCGGTTTACTACGATGAGCAAAACAACCTGCGAACCGTAAACGGGGTTATTGACAAAGATCTGGCGTCGGCATTGTTGGCCCACGAAATTGGCGCAAACGAATTGTACATACTTACCGACGTTCCTTTTATTTATAAAGATTATGGCCAAGAAAGCCAGCAAAAGCTCGAATTTTTGGATTATGCCGATACCCAAAAATACCTTAAAATGGGTACATTTGCCGAAGGAACCATGGAACCCAAAATAATTGCAGCACTCAATTTTATTGAAAATGGCGGCGAAATGAGCATTATTACAGAAGCCAAAAAACTGGCCGACAAATCGTTCGGTTCAAAAATAACATTGAAATACAATTAATTCATCATTACAAATACAAAAACTTCAACAATGAAAATATCACAAAAACACTTTTTAAAACTACTCGATTATTCGCCTGAAGAAATAAGTTATTTGCTCGAATTGTCGCATCGGCTAAAGGCCGAAAAACAAAATAAAAAAGAAGAGAAACGTCTCAGCGGCATGAACATCGCTTTAATATTTGAAAAAACATCGACCCGAACCCGTTGTGCGTTTGAAGTAGCAGCATACGACCAGGGAGCCAAGGTAACCTACCTTGGGCCATCGGGCTCGCAAATAGGCCATAAAGAAAGTATGAAAGACACTGCACGTGTTTTAGGTCGCATGTACGATGCCATCGAATACCGTGGCTATGGTCAAACAATTGTAGAAGAATTGGCAAAATATGCAGGTGTGCCGGTTTTTAACGGGCTAACCGACGAATTTCATCCGACACAAATTCTGGCTGATTTTATGACCATGCAAGAACACTCACCAAAAGCGCTCAACGAAATAAAATTGTGCTACATTGGCGATGCCCGAAACAACATGGGAAATTCGTTAATGGTTGGTTCGGCAAAAATGGGAATCGATTTTAGAGCATGTGCCCCAAAGAGTTGCCAACCAACCGACGAACTGGTGAAAACCTGCCAAAACATTGCACAAGAAAACGGTTCATCGATTTTAATAAGCGACAACATTGACGAAGCCGTTAAAGATTGTGATTTTATTTACACCGACGTGTGGGTATCGATGGGCGAACCCGAAAGTGTTTGGGACGAACGCATAAAATTACTTAAGCCTTATCAGGTAAACAGCAAATTACTTGAAAAAACAGGCAACAATGCTGTTAAATTTTTACATTGCTTACCGGCATTTCATGACAGTAATACAACTTTAGGAAAAAAATTATTCGAAAAATATGGTCTCAATGGCTTAGAAGTGAGCAACGAAGTTTTTGAAAGCCCTGCATCAATTGTTTTCGATCAGGCCGAAAACCGGATGCATACAATAAAAGCCGTATTGGTTGCTTTGCTGGCAGGCTAATTCGTTAACGTTGATGAACCACGCCAATGCCGCTAACTTTCTTATTAACAACCGGATTGCCGCGGTAACCAATTCGACCAACGCCCTCGATGGTTGCATTTAGCTCGTTGGTTGCGTAAACCGAAGCATTTCCGACGCCCGAAACCCGACAGCTTACATTTTTAGCAGTAAGCCTGTCGGCATCAATATTGCCTGCTCCTTCGCTTATTGCAACCAATTCATCGCTTACCCCTTCAAGCTCGATATTAACGCCACCTTCGGCTTTAACTCTGATGTAATTGGCCTTTGTTTGCATATTCACATTTGCACCACCTTGAAAAACCATCTCAAGCCGATCAACTTCGATGTAGCCCAAAGTCGACAAATAAACTCCGCCTTCAACCCAAATATCATTGAGATCCTTTACTGCAATTTCGAGTTTAATTTCATCGGTAGTAATATTTTTGTACCTGTTTTTCACATACAAACGGTTATTATCGACCCACACATCAATTTTGTTGTGATCAGATTCGGAAGCTTTTACAACAAGAGAAGGCTTATCGGCCTGAACAATTGACACATTGTAGCCGCCGGTTAACTTAATTTGGTTAAAATATTCAACTTTATAATCTTGCCCGGTATAATTGTTTTCGGCACGACTGGTTGATGCGTTACAGGCATTCAACATCATTGCCAACAAAATTCCTAAATAAATTAAAACTGAACCTACTCTCATAACATCAATTTTTAAATTAAACCGATACGAAAATACACTCAAATAAAAAGCTGCACCATACCATATCGACCAAAATCACTTTTTTATCGGTAAAAACATAAAATGAAAGGTTCAGGAGTTAAAATAATTGGTAAGCTTTTTAAGATAAATCGAAGTGTAGAGCAGAATAAGCAATACAACAATAATCGAAAAAATGTCCATACCCGATGAGCTGCCTCTGTAATTCAGGAAGAAAAAGGCAACAACAATAGCAGGTATATTCATAAACAACAAAATATTAGCATAAACCGGCAGCAACTTCTTTTCGAGCCTGTTAACTACGTAAATTACTAGTACACCAACAACAATTGCCAAAGCTCCTTCAATAAAATTATGCGACGTAAATTGAAGTATTCCAAACAAAACCGGAATCAATGAAAAACCATAAAATATTCGACACAAACTTTTGAAAATTGCATAAGTATAGGGTTTGCTCGCGCCAAGCGGGAATAAACTTCGTGGTTGCAATTCATTAGGCATAAACTCAGGCTTATTTAAATCGTCGATATCAGTAATAATTCCTCGTTTAAGAGCTTCCCTTACTGCATCCTTAACTGCCTGTTGTTTAAAATGTTCGCGATAACGTAAAATCGAAATAATTTCATCATCGCTAACCTCTTTTAACCGATATTCAAACGATTCATTATTATTTTCGATATCCGATTTGTTGGTCATACACGTTCATTTTTGGCTAATTTCTTAAAATAATTTCAAAAAACAGCTTTCTGATATAGATATTTTTAAAATCGATTTGTAGATTTATCAGCACATTTTATAATTGCAAAAAAGTTTGTATAACCTGCGAGCATGTTCGTATAATAACACAAAAAAGGAAAAAGCACATGCAGCTTTTTCAATTATGATAATAAATTGTAATACACATGAACAACTTTGTCTTTTACAATCACACAAAAATTTTATTTGGCAAAGGTCAAATATCGGCAATAAGCGACGAACTGACCGACGACTCAAAAATTTTACTGTTATATGGAGGCGGAAGTATTAAAAGAAATGGTATTTACGACCAAGTAACCGAAGCACTTAATGGGTTCGAATACTACGAATTTGGGGGAATTGAACCCAATCCGAGTTACGAAAAATGCATGAAAGCAGTTGATTTGGTCAACGATAACGGTATCGATTTCATTTTAGCAGTTGGAGGTGGATCGGTTATCGATGCTGCAAAATTCATTGCTGCAGCAGCAGTATATGATGGCGAAGACCCATGGGACATTCTGGCCCACAACGAGCCTGTTGAAGATGCTTTGCCGTTAGGTACTGTACTAACACTTCCGGCTACAGGTACCGAAATGAACGGAAACGCAGTAATAACAAGAGCCGAGTTCAAAGAAAAGCTTTCGTTTACTTCGGCATTGGTGTTGCCTCTTTTTTCGGTACTTGATCCTGAAGTAATTGCTTCGCTTCCGAAAATTCAAATTGCCAATGGCATAACCGATGCTTTTATACATGTTATTGAACAATACCTCACTTACCCGGTAAATGCAAAACTACAAGACCGCATGGCCGAAAGCATTTTGCTTACATTGATCGAAGAAGGACCTAAAGTACTTCAAAATTCTGCCGATTACGATGCCGGTGCTAATTTTATGTGGTGTACAACAATGGCACTTAACGGGATCATCAAATCAGGTGTTCCAGAGGATTGGTCGACCCACCAAATTGGTCACGAGTTAACAGCATTACACGGCATTGACCATGCCCAAACACTGGCTATTGTACTGCCCGGCGTAATGAAAGTGATGAAAGAGTCTAAAAAAGATAAAATTGTTCAATATGCTAAGCGAATATGGCAAATTGAGAATACCGACACCAATGTAACCATTGAGCAAGCCATTGCTAAAACAATTGCATTTTTTGAATCGCTTGGAATTAAAACAAAACTCAGCGATTACAAAATTCCGATAACCACCATTGAGGAAATTGTTGAGCGAATGGAAGAACGTGGTTCGGTAAATATTGGAGAAAACAAACTAATTGGTATTGACGAAATCAGGAAAATATTAAAAAGCAGATTTTAATCTTACAAATCATACATTAGGGTTTTGTCATCTTCTCTTTTTTGGCAAAACCCTTTTTTTATTGCGCATGGTACCGGGAGTAAATCCGTAGTAATTTTTAAAATTCCGAATTAAGGTACCAGCCGAAACATAACCTACCTTTTCAGCAATTGCTTCAAGTGTAAGCTTTTCATCAACATCCATTTCAATTTCTTTTTTTGCTGCTTCAACACGGTATTTGTTAACAATATCGCTAAACGAACAATCAAAAAATTCATTCAAAACCCGCGAAACATAGGTTCGGTTGGTATTCATCATTTCGCATAATGTAGTAATCTTTAAATCCTTATACTGGTACAACTTCTTTTTCTCAAAGGCATCAATAATGCGTTGCATAAGCAACTCAATTTCAACTCGCATCTCCTCATCAAACTCAACTAACTTGGCTGTTGTGCTTTCATCATTTTCTTTTTCAACATCGATATTGAAATCATAAACCGAGTGACTTTGCATATGCCCTAAATAACCAATCAAGAATAATAATACTGAAAAGATTAGTGCCGGCACAAACAACAACATACTATTTACAGCAAAATAAGCCCGCCCCAAAACGTTTGCAAATGAGCTCATTAATGCTGTAATAGAGAAAATCAATATGGTCCATTTAGCCCAATCAACACTTCGTCCTTCAAGGTTTGAGTAAAACTCTTTCAATCTCGATTCGTAATTTCTGATTAAAAGTAAACCGCGCCAAAGCACCCATGCTACCTGAAAAAATAAAAATATTCGGGTTGCAGCAAAAATATAATGTTGTAGTCTCCAATATTTCCCAAATTCAGAATCGACAACGTAATTGTGATATAAAAAATGTTGGATATACCCTGTTGGATCTTCCATATAAAAGTAAACAATAACCATTGCAAGCGAAAAAACAAAAGGAATGACAAAATGCCAAAGCATTTTCAGTTCATATTTATTGTTCACTGTGAGCAATTTTATATACCAATAAAATAAAGGATAAACCGATAATGTTGCAAAAACATAAATTGGGTCGAACAACAAATACAATTCAATTTGCTTCGAAAAGAAAATAGCATGCGAAAAATAAACCCCAAAAGCACCAATCATAAACATACCCAAAAAATGCTTTGCTTTATTCGATTTTCCGGGAACCAACAATAGCAAAATAGCCCAAAACAAGGACACAAACATTGGTGAAAAAATTGCTATATTGTAAATAAAGCTCATATTCAACAAATTACTAATTTACCATAAAATTGGAATTAAAAAAAAATTTACGATTTGCCTATTCGATTTACGATTTGCTTATTATAAACTGAACCAAAATAGTGAAATTTGCACAAAATATTGAATAAAACGAATCGATATTTTTCCCAAAACATCAAATTAGTTTCCTAAATCATTATCCCTAAAAAGTATCCTCAAAAATAGATATACAAACTAGTATAAAATCTCTGGCAAAACAACCAGGGATTTTTTCGTTTTATATGCCTGTTCAAAAAAGTATATTTGTATTTGGTACCAACATGCATTCGAAAATTATGAATTTCCTTGGACATCTTTTTTTATCGGGCAACAACGAAAAAATTCTTTGCGGCAATTTTATAGGCGACTATGTAAAAGGCAATAAGCACAACAGTTACCCAATTGAAATTCAAAAAGGTATTTTGCTCCATCGATCGATAGACACATACACCGACAACAACAAACACTGGAAAGCCTTAAGAGATTTGTTAAAACCTATTTACGGACTTTATGCAGGTGTTGTAGCCGATTTATTTATCGATTATGTTCTTGCTGTAAATTGGAATAATTTTTCAGAAATCAGCCTCGATTGGTTTGCAAAATGGGCATATGCAGCTTTGTTACACAATTACAATAACCTGCCTTACAGGGTAAAGGAATTTTTACCTTACCTGATACAGCATCGCAGGTTGCAATCGTATGCAAGCATTTACGGAATTGAAACATCGCTAAAAATCATGTCGTTACGAACTTCGCTACCCGACTGCACAACAAAAGCCATACAGTTGCTGCAAACCGACAATGCGCTTATACAGAACAACGGCATGGCTTTTCTCGAAGAAATTTCAATCAAATTTGGAAAAATTGAATGAAAGGAATCTCTTCAACTATTAGAATTTGCTACCAAACATTAAAATTTTCGCCATTTACAAAGACCGAAGCTTTTACAACATTTTTAGCTGTCAAAGCATCAGGATTAGGCTGTTGGCCACCAATTGCCAAATTGAACGATCCGGAAGGCACAAACATTTTATGTTCGGGATGATATTCAGCAATATTCTCGGGTTTAAGTGTGAATTGAACAGTTTGTGTTTCTCCTTTTTTAATGAAAACCCTTTTAAATCCTTGTAAAGTTCTTATTGGCCCTTCGGTCATTTCGGGTCGCGATACATAAACCTGAATAACTTCTTCGCCATCGAAATCACCAACATTGCTTACATCAACCGAAACCACAAAGGAATCAATTGCGCTAATTTGCTGTGGAACAACCATATTACTATAAACAAATTTGGTGTAACTCAAACCATATCCAAAGCCAAATAATGGTTCGCTATTTAGGTACTTATAAGTACGTCCGTTCATATTGTAATCGTCGAAAGGCGGCAATTGGTTAACCGACTTATAAAATGTAAGCGGCAAACGTCCCGAGGGATTATAATCGCCAAACAAAATATCGGCAATTGCAGTACCACCAGCCTGCCCCGGATACCATGCCTCGAGAATTGCCGGAATATTTTCAGCTTCCCAATTAATGGCCAAAGCACTACCATTCAAGAGAACCAACACAGTAGGTTTATTTAGCTTCATAATGGCTTTCATCAACTCGAGCTGTGCATCGGGTAAATCAATATCAACCCTGTCGCCCCCGGCAAAACCATCAACCTTAACTTTCATCTCTTCACCTTCGAGATAAGGACTCAAGCCCATGCAAAGAATTACCACATCGGAATTTTCAGCCAAACTAATTGCTTCGCTTTTTAAGTCGCGTCCGGGAATATCCCACATCAGGTTCATCGATGGGTATTCGGTATCCCATTGACTAAATTCAAGGGTAAAACGATATGGTTTACCACCTTCGAGCATAATTTTTTCATACTCCTGATGAGGATGATGAACCGATTCCCACTGACAAATTGTATCGTTCTCAATCAATATTTTAAAAGACCTGTAACCTTCGCCGCCAATGGCGTATTCGCCGGTTACCGGTGGCACCAAATACCCGGTAAACTTTACCGAAAAGTTGTTATAACTAAGCCCTTCGAAAGGGGCATTGGTCCACCAAACGAAGTTAATCTCCGATTCGACACTCGTACCTACAGGGCTGCCTTCAAAATTGTTGTTGTTAAACCATTCGGCTTTTAAACCATTCTGTTGCAGGCTTTCATCGGTAAATAAGTAACTGTTGCCAATGGTTTCGAAATACGGAAACCCCTCGGCATGACTAGTACCGGGAGCAAACTGCACATTGGCATCGGGCAGTTTCTGCTGAATTCCCTTCAAAGGCGTTACCGGATTCGAAGGATAACCATTATAATTGGCCAGTAAAACTTCAAGTTTATTGGCATTTGGACCAATAACGGCAACATTTTTAACAGCTTTGCTAAATGGCAAAGTATTATTTTCGTTTTTAAGCAACACCATTGATTTACGAGCTGCTTCGAGTGCCAATTTTTGATGATCTTCGGAATCGACCACCGAATAAGGGATTTTGCTAAACGGAACCATATCATCGGGATCGAACATGCCCAACTTCATGCGGGCCAACATTAAGCGGGTAACGCATTTATCAATTTCGTCTTCGCTAACAAGTCCCTGATTAACAGCATCGACCAGCGAAGGATAGGATTCACCACAATTTAAATCGGTGCCGGCTTTTACTGCACGTGCCGAAGCTTGCTCAACCGTTTCGTCAACCTCGTGATCGCCGGGGTTAAAGAAATCGCGAACAGCCCAACAGTCAGAAACAATATAACCTTCGAAGCCCCAGTCGTCGCGCAAAAGCGATTCGACATATTTACTGCCACAGCAAGGCTGATCGAACAAACGGTTATAAGCACACATTACTGAGTAAACGCCACCTTGTTGCACTGTTTTCTTAAAGTGAGGCAAGTAGGTTTCGTACAAATCGCGATCGGACGGATGTGCATTAAAACGATGTCTGTCGGGCTCGGGGCCACTATGAACCACAAAATGCTTCGCAGTAGCCACCAGTTTGAAGTATTTATCGTTATTGCCCTGCAAACCCTTTATGTAATTAACAGCCAACTGTCCGGCCAAATAAGGATCTTCGCCATAAGTTTCCATGCCCCTACCCCAACGCGGATCACGAAAAATATTGATGTTGGGTGTCCAAAAAGTAAGGCCGTTGTAATATCCCCGTTTACCTTGTTCGGCAAAACGGTGGTGTTTGGCACGTGCTTCGTCGGAAACTGCATTGGCAATATCGAACATCATTTGATCGTCCCACATAGCAGCCATACCAATTGCCTGAGGAAAAACAGTAGCAATACCGGCACGCCCCACGCCATGCAGGCATTCGTTCCACCAATTGTATTGAGGCACACCCAACCTGTCGATTGCAGGTGCCTCGTGCAACATTTGCGACACTTTCTCTTCCAGCGTCATTTTCGACACCAGATTTTCAGCCCTTTCTTCAAAACTTAAATTGGTATTTAAGTAATCGGCTTTAGGTTGCGAACATGCTACCAGCAAAAACAACCCAACAATAAAAAACACGCCATTAATTCTCATATTTTCAGAAATTTAAATATTATATCTTATATTTTACCTGTACGGTACATTAGCGGTGTTGTGCCCGTTTCGCGTTTAAAAAATTTACTAAAATAACTCTGATCGGCAAAACCCATAAGTTGAGCTATTTCGGAAACACCCAATGAGCTGTGCACCAAAAAACGCTTAATTTCAAGTATTTGCTTCGATTTGATAATCTCGTTCGATGTTTTGCCTGTAAGTAAACGTATGGTTTGGGTTAAATGATTGGCACTAACGGCCAACATATCGGCATATTGATTAACCGTAAAATTTTTCTGGATATTTTGTTCTACCAACTGATAAAAGCGTTTTACCAGCAAATGCCCTTTTCCGGTAGCCATCAGCTTGTCGTTTTTAGGATACAAATGAGCACAAAAAGTAAGAACAGTATCGAGCAATGAGCGAAGTAAATCGAGCGAAGCCAAATGCTTTTTATCCGCTTCGGAAATGCCTTTTCGAAAAAGTTGTTCCAAAAAAAGCACATCAGCAGTTGACTTTAGCAGCATTGGCGGGTTGTCTTGTTGAACGGTATAAAAAAAAGGAAATTCAATTAAACGATTCTGGTTGTTGTAGTTAAGCAAATAGAATTCAGGTGTAAAAATAAAAATAAAACCACTAATATCGTGCGAAAGCTCAAGCTTGTGAGCTTGCCCGGGCGACATAAAAAAAACACAAGGGGGCTCAATGGCATACCGATTGGCATCGATTACATGAAAGCCCGATCCTTTTTGCAAAAACAAAACTTCAAAAAAATCGTGCCTGTGCGGATACTCAACCTGAAAGTGACGTTTTGCATCAAAAACTTCAACCTGATATTGCTGGCTAATGCGCTCTGGTGCACTAAAACTCTGCAAACTATAAACCGGAATATTTCCTTTTGCGTTCATAATGCCAAAGATATTGTTCTTGAATTAAGTAGCAAAACATTGTTTAAATTTATAATTATCCATGATTTTTGAAGCTTGTTTTGTATATTTATCGAACAAAAAATCAACAACCATGACAAAAAATATTCAACTCATATTTGCAATTCTGCTATTTGCATTGATGAATTCCGGTGCGCAAAACACATCGGTTATGATTCCGGCTTACAACAACGAAACAGCAAACAAATTTGCCTCGCAAGCCCTTACTTTTCTCGAAACTGAGTACCCGTTCACAATCAACTACATAGCAAGTGAAGATAGAAAAATCAATTCGGTTAACGATCTGCATCCGGCATTCAATGGTTGTTTTAACTGGCATTCGTCAATTAAAACCCATTGGTTAACCATTAAATTATTGAACGATTTTGAAAATTTACCAAACAAAGAGCAACTGATTGCTGTAATCGACAAAAATATCGATCCAAAGCACATACAAGTCGAAATCGAAAATTTCAATAATCATATTTATCCTCCCGAAATAAAACCCTATTCGTGGGCATGGATATTGAAATTAACATCGGAACTTGCACAAAGCAAAACCGAACAGGAAAAAAAATGGTTCGAAGCCTTACTGCCATTAGCCGAAACCGTTAAGAAAGAATACTACGACTACTTGCCTGCCCTATACTATCCCGTTCGCAAGGGAGGCCGTTCAAATACTGCCCTGGCCATAGCATTTGCACTCGATTATGCCATTGCACTGAATGACAAAACATTTGAAGAATTCTTGAAAGAAAGGGCAAAATTTTATTATTTAAACGATCGCAACATCCCTGCAAGCTGGGAGCCCGAGGGCGAAGACCTTGTGTCGCCTGCCCTTATCGAAGCCGAACTGATGCGAAGGGTGTTAAACAAAAATGATTTTGTTCGCTGGTTTAAAAGCTTTTTGCCCGAAATACCATTTACACTTGCCCACCCTGCCGTTGTTACCAACCGCAATCACACCAACAGTGTTAGCCTCGACGGGTTAAACCTTAGCCGTGCATGGTGCATGTTCGAATTGGCCAAAGCTATGCCCGACGATTCGCAAATTCACCGCGACCTTTGGCAAGCCGGATACCGACATGCTGCCGAAGCGCTGAACAATGTACTGGCCATTAACAAAACCGAAACCAGCAGCTATACCGCTTACGCACTGCTAATGTACTTGTCGATTGCCGATATTCAACAATAAACACAATTAAACGCTTTGCACATTGAATCAATGTTAACGAAAATACTTTTTAAGCATTATTTTTGAAAATATCGGCATCTTTTTTGTTGTTGTTCGGCCCTACTGGTATTTTTGCAAAGGTTTGAAAAGAATAAAATGGCAAAAGAAATTGAACGCAAATATTTAGTTGACGAAAGCAAATGGCCAAAAAACGGCAAACAGGTTAAAATGAAACAAGCTTATTTGCTCACCCGACCCAACATTGTAATTAGGGT
>JAFGAF010000354.1 GCA_016933815.1 Prolixibacteraceae bacterium | reverse complement strand
TTGAGTGAGCTGGCCGATAGCTTTGTGAAAATGGGAGGCGAAGCATTGTACATCGACGAAGTACATAAATATCCCAATTGGTCGATTGAGTTGAAAAACATTTACGACAATTATCCCGAGTTGAAAGTTGTTTTCAGCGGTTCGTCAATGTTGGAGCTGTACAAAGGGCAAGGCGACCTTAGTCGTCGTTTGTCGTCGTACAGTTTGTCGCCACTCTCGTTCAGGGAATTTATTGAATTGGAGCATGGTGTAATATTTCCGAGAGTGAGTTTAGGCGAGTTGTTGGACAATCATATTGAAATAGCCCATTCGGTAACAGCCAAAATTAAACCACTGGCCTATTTTAGCGAGTACTTAAATTTGGGGGCCTTCCCATTTTTTAAGGACAGTCATTCGAAATATCACGAGCGATTACAAAATGTAGTGAACATGATACTGGATTACGATTTGCCGTCGATAACACCTATTGATTATGCGCATGTGTTGAAAATGAAGATGTTGCTAAAAATAATCAGTGAACAAGTGCCTTATACGCCAAATATAAGCAAGTTGGCATCGCAAACCGAAATTGACAGGAAAACGGTTTTAAAGTACCTCGATTTATTGTTCCGTGGAGGTTTGATTCATTTATTGAACACGCCCGATACCAGCGATTCGTTGTTTACCAAACCCGATAAGATTTATTTGGGCAACCCAAATTTTATGTTTTCGCTTTGCGAAGAAAAGCCAAATACAGGCACCTTGCGCGAAACGTTTTTTTGTCAACAATTGTCGGTAAAACACAAGGTACACATGAGCCCAAAGTCCGATTTTTTGATCGACAAACGCTATACTTTCGAAATTGGTGGGAAGGCCAAAACTTCGAAACAAATTGAAGGCATAACCAACAGCTACATAGCTGCCGATGGCATAGAATACGGTTTTGCCAACCGAATTCCGCTTTGGCTGTTTGGGTTTTTGTATTGATAAAGTATTGTCGAATCATTTAAAATCTTATGGATAATATCTTATGTCGGGAGTGTTTTTTATAAGGTGAATTGCTATCTTTCCAATGAAAAAAAACTGGAGAGATATGAAGGGGGTTTTTCTTTTTGTACTTTTTACTTGCATAATTTCTAACTTAATTCATGGGCAAAGCATTTCACGCGAATATGCCGGTGAAATTGCTTATGATTTTTTTGTTGAATTAAAGGGCAAAAGCATTTCAAATGAGGCTGACACGATACAGGCTTATGCTTATTCGCCTTCAGTTGAGGAACAACAAGCATTTCATATTTTTAATGAAAAAGATGGCGGCTTTGTCATTATATCGGCCGATAAACGAAATTATCCGATTTTGGCATATTCCGATCAATCATCGATCCCTGAGAACAGGGCCGATTGGCCTCCTTCGTTTAAAAGTTGGATTGAGACAATTGAGCTTTATGTTGATAGTTTACAGAATAACGGCACGAAGGCTTCGCCAGAAATTGACATTTTGTGGGAGCAATTGGAGAGTGGAGTCCCGATTGTTCCACTGAATTCCGAAGGAGACTTGCCACTTATGTCGAGTGTTGATCCATTGCTTTCAACTACATGGAATCAGGGGTGCGGGTACAATGCTTTATGTCCAGTGGCAGCAGGTGGCCCTTGTGGCAGGGTTTATACGGGTTGTGTGGCTACTGCAATGGCACAAGTAATGCGCTATATGGAACACCCCGAAACCGGAAGTAGCAGTTATTGTTATAACACATCTAATTATGGTGAGTTATGTGCCGATTTCTCCGATGGGGTTTATGATTATGGCGCAATGACAAATAGCAGTGGCAATTCTCATGTGGCTAAGTTAATGTATCATTGCGGTGTTGCTGTACGAATGAATTATTCTCCAACCGGATCGGGTGCATATTCATCGAATGTAGTAAGGGCTTGGAAAGATTATTTTGATTATAAAAATGCAGTGTTGATACAAAAAAGCAATTATACCGAAGCTGATTGGATCAATATTTTAAAAAACGAAATAAACAACAGCCGGCCTTTATATTATGCAGGTTACAGCAGCAGCTCAGGGCATGCTTTCGTTTTAGATGGCTACAACGATAATAGTTTTTTTCACGTAAACTGGGGGTGGGGAGGTAGTGCCAACGGATATTTTCATGTTTCAGCAATGGGGAATTATTCAAGTGGTCAACAAACAATTGTTGGTGCAATACCCGCGACTCAGTTCTCAAATCTCGATTTTTCTGAAGTTGTAAGCTTAACCTGTGCAACTCCTGTTATGGGCGATATTTCTATGGGGAACGATTACATCAACTATTATAAAAATACGTACCCAACAGCAGTAGGTAAAGAGCTTGTTTATACTTTTACAACAGAATTGCCCGGTCGTATCCGAATAAAAGTAACGAATAATATTGGCGGCAATGTAAATGTGTTCCTTTTATCCCATCCACATCAAGACTCCTTGTTGGCCTATGGCTTAAACGGTTTAATTATTGACAATACACAATCCGGAACATATTTCCTTGCAGTTGAGGGAGTAAACAAAAGTGAACCTGCATTTAATATTGAAGTAGTCTGTCCTTCAATTGAAGCTGATTTGATATTTACTTCTGCTCAGGTTCGTCCTGAATTTGTTGAGTCTTTATATGAGAATGCAGTTTTTACCTCAACAATCACCAATATTGGGAACACCGATGCTTCAAGTTGCACAATTGATTACTATTTGTCGGAAAACGATACGCTCGAT
>JAFGAF010000353.1 GCA_016933815.1 Prolixibacteraceae bacterium | reverse complement strand
CCCATCACAAGCGAGGTAACCAAAATGTACCACCAAGGTGAGCCGCCTTCGGGCATCGATGTCCATCCTCGGTGTCCAATTGCCTGGAGTTTTTCGGGAACCATACTTGCCATTTCGGTTAAGTGGTGGTTGGCTTCGCTAAAGCCCATTCCAATTACCTTATATGTCCAAATCAACAAGAATATCATACTTGCAAACATTATTGTTCCTTGCAGGGCATCGGTGTACATTACGCCCTTTAAGCCACCACCAATAACATAGGCAGCAATTACCAAGGTAAATATCAACAATGCAATGTTGTAGTCAATTTCAAATATTTCTTCAATAAATACGGCGCCACCTTTTAAAACAACAGCTGCATACAAGGGCATGGCTACAAAAATTACAGCACCTGCAAAAATTTGTATGGCCTTACTGTTGAATCGCTTACCCAAAAATTCGGGGAAGGTATGTGCATCGAGCTGGTGACCATACTTGCGTGTGCGACGGCCAAAAAATATAAAAGCAATAATTACTCCGGCAAGCATGTTTAAAACGGTAAGCCAAATTAGTCCCATACCAAAATTGGCTGCCATACCGCCAAAACCAACTATGGCCGATGATGAAATAAATGTAGCACCATACGAAACGGCCATTACGAATGGGTGTATTTGACGTCCTCCCAATAAATAGTCGTTAACGTTTTTGGTTTGTTTATATCCCCTGAATCCTAAATACGACAGGGCTATTAAATAGACCAATACAATTAGTCCTAATGCAAATGAACTCATACGAAAGTGTTTTTAATGGTTAGTAGAAACTTGTGAATGAAAACATTATAAAAAAGCACCTTGCCTTTTTTAATCGGCAATTTCTTTTTTAAGCTGTTCTTCTTTTTCTTCCCACTCAATGTCTTCTTTGAGTTCTTCGGGTGTTATTTTGCCCTTGTTCCAGTTAACTATTCCGTAAACAATGGCAAAAATTGTACATAGGAATACCAATAGGTATGCGATGTAGATTCCTGGATTTTCGATTCCAAACATAGGTTAATTATTTATGGTTATCAATTGGTTCTTTCACAAGCTATTCTTTAAAACAGACAGCTTGTTTCGTATTTTTTTCTGTTGTCGAATACTCTGATTGCTTTACCTTCCTGACGCTGGATTGTACCCGGTTCAACAAGTTTTACTATTGGTTTTGCCAATACTTCGTCGCGTATTTCGTGTACCAAACGTTTAGTTATTTGTTCCAGCGAGCGATATTGGTCATCGGTGAGATCGTTTTTAATTTCTACTTCAACAATCATTTCGTCAACATCGTTAATGGTTTCGAGTACAATTCGATACTCCGACGAAACTTGCGGAACTTTCATTAAAATGCCTTCAACCTGCATTGGGAAAACATTGCACCCTTTTATGATGAACATATCGTCGGTGCGGCCGGTTATTCGATCGAGCCTGCGGTGTGTTCTGCCACAAGGGCAATCGCCGGTTAAGAAACGGGTAATGTCGCGGGTACGGTAACGCAAAAGTGGCATGGCATGACGGTCGAGAGTGGTCATTACCAACTCACCGTATTCGCCATCGGGAACAGGCTCAAGGGTATCGGGGTCGATTATTTCAACAATGAAAGCATCTTCCCAAACATGCAAGCCGTTTTGCCAGGTACATTCAAAAGCAACCCCGGGGCCGTTCATTTCCGAAAGACCAAACGAATTGTAGGCTTTAACACCAAACATCTCTTCAATTCGGCGCCTTTGTTCTTCGGTATGCGGTTCGGCTCCAATAACAAAAGTATGCAATTGGGTATCTTTTCGTGGATCTAGACCCATATCGACAAAAACATCATACAGACGGCCCAAGTAACTCGGAATGGCATGTATTACAGTTGTTTCGTAGTCGAGCATCAGCTTTATTTGTCGGGCACTGTTACCTGCTCCGGCAGGAATTGATAAACAGCCAAGGCGTTCGATACCATATTGAAAACCCAAGCCACCGGTAAACAAACCGTACCCGCAAATATTCTGAAAAACATCGGTGTCGCGGATTCCTGCAGTAAACAATGAGCGTGCCATCAGGTTTGCCCACGAAGCTATATCGTGGCGGGTATGATAAATAACCGTTGGGTTACCCGTGGTACCCGATGAGCTGTGCAGTCTTATAACCTCCCTTTTATCGGCTGCCAGAAAACCGTACGGGAAATTATCGCGCAAATCTTGTTTGGTTGTAAACGGAATTTTTCGAATATCTTCAACAAAATTAATCGAATCGGGTGTAATTCCTTTTTTACTGAATAACGACTTATAGAAAGTCGATTGCGATGCGCGTGCAATCGTATCTTTTAAACGTTTAACCTGTAATTGTGAAAGTTTGTTACGATCTAAAACTTCGAGTTCTTGTTCCCAAAATTGCATGTAAAAAATTTTAAAAGTGATTAAAAGAAGTGGGTCATTGTGCAAATAACACGGTTATTGGTAGCATTTGTTGTTGTGCTGTACAATCCGTTTGAGAAGTTAAACCCACCTGTTCCGAAATTGGCCGATGTCATTTCGTATTCGAGTACAAAACGCATTTTTCCTT
Source organism: Prolixibacteraceae bacterium (assembly GCA_016933815.1). Taxonomy (GTDB): domain Bacteria; phylum Bacteroidota; class Bacteroidia; order Bacteroidales; family Prolixibacteraceae; genus Roseimarinus. The sequence continues at coordinate 1,420 of JAFGAF010000353.1, read as the reverse complement.
TGTTGTATGCTAAGTGTGGTGCAATGCGCATCATGTCCTGAACGGTTTGCATCGATCCAACGGTTTTGGCTTTATCATCGAAATTGTACAAGGCTTTACCTGTACCTAAATTTTGTCCATAGCCGGCAAAAACACCAAGTTGCAACTCTTTACCGTAAACAGCGTTAAACATTACAGTGTAAAACGAATAATTGGTATACGTTTCTTTGCCTGTAGCAGCATCGTAAGTAGCAACGCCGTATCCGCCGGGCATAACCAAGTGTGAAAGGTTTTCGCCCATATAACCTTTAAGCAATACATTCAGTTTATCGGTTTTATAACGCAAATAGCCAACAAATCCAGTACTTGCAACAATTTCGGTAGCTTTCGAAACAGCGCCCTCAGCACCTTCGAGCAACATGCGTGGTTTAATGGTTTTGTATTCGGCACCGGCACCGGCAAACAATTTGTTGTTGGCAACAAAATCGGCTGTAAAAACCAATTCGGGTAAAACAGCATTTCGTTTTGCGTGATTTGTAGTAAAACGTCGATTGGGATAAGTATCAATAGTTGCTGTTGTATATTGCATTTCGTAAACACCGGCAAAAGTAAGGTTCAGGCCGCCAAGTTTATAGTTGTACCTGATCATTGGTGAGCGGTTGAAAGTATGAAATGGTGCTCCTGTGTTCAGTCCGGCCACTGTTGGAACACTGGGTGCACCAAAAAACGGGTGCCAGGTTTGGCCAATCAGCAATGAGCTTTTTTCCCAGCTTAATTGCGAAAAAGCTTGACGAATGCGGAAAAGGGTAGGGTCGCTGCGTAAATTACCGGCAAAATCGAATTCCATTACACCGGTTAATTTTGCATTGAATACATCGGGACCATTAATTTTGGCTCCTAAGCGCGAAGCTATGGCTGTTAAGTTAGCACTTTGGCATTCATTTATTTCTAATTTATTGTCTCCAACCACATCATAATTTGGCAATAAATAGAAAATGTCGTGGCCTAAATCGAGCCCTTTATAAGAGTCTGTGTAGGCATCAACTCTGATAAAACCATAAAACTCAACAGCAGGTTTTGCTTGTTCTTGTGCGTAGTTGCCCAAACCTATTAGCAGTATTAAGGCAACAAATGAAAATTTTTTCAGATTCTTCATTTGGTATAAATTTCTCATTAATTAATTGGTCTTTGGTTATTTATTAGAATATTGTGTTATAAATATTTATAAAAACATCAAAAATATTTATAATTTGACACAAAAAGGCTTTAAAAATAATTAAATTTCATTTATACCCTTTAGGAAAACGAATTTTATTCGTCTAGAACTATTAGAAAAAATTTGAATTGAGGTGTTTTCTTGTAGTTTATTTGTTGTTTTTAAGGTAATTATTGGTTTTATGGGCAACACGTTCAATGTATTCAATTAAGCTTTCGTTTGTTG
>JAFGAF010000352.1 GCA_016933815.1 Prolixibacteraceae bacterium | reverse complement strand
CATTATTTCAGATAGCGGGGTGCCATTTTTTACACCTTCTTTTACAATTGCTAAGGGGGTTGCTTCGGTGGTGGCATCAACAAGCGTTTTGGTAATGTTGGGCCAGCTTGTCATTTGTACCGGATAACTAATGAGTAAGAATACCCTGCCAACTAAAGCAGGGTTGAAGGGGTTTTGCCCTAATCCGCCAAATGACATTTTGCCTACACCAATTGCAATTAATGCACCAATAAGAACAATCCACAATGGTATTCCGGCCGGCAGGTTCATGGCTAACAATATGCCGGTGAGTATGGCAGAGCCATCGCCGATACTCGGTTGAACTTTCATCAGGTATTTTTGAATGAGCCATTCAATAATTACACATGCAACAACCGAGGTGAGTGTTACCAAAACAGCCGAAAGTCCAAATACAACAAACGACCAGATTAATGCAGGTGCCAGAGCAAAAATTACACTGTACATTATTTTATTAACCGAATCGGTTTGCTTAATGTGCGGCGAAGGTGATATGGTTAGTAAGTTATTCATTTTTCAGTATTGTATATTGAAATTATTTTTTCGGTTTTATTTTCGGGTACGAATAATTCCGCCAACTGTTGTTTTTCCGTAACGGATATAATCGAGCAAGGGGCGGTTGGCCGGGCAGGTATAACTGCACGATCCGCACTCGATGCAATCCATTACTTTTTCATCTTCGGCGCGTTCCCAGTTGTTTTTTTCCGATAAGGTCATAAGTAAATATGGCTCGAGCCCCATTGGGCAAACCGAAACACAGCGCCCGCAACGTATGCAGTTTTGCATGGTTTTGCGATGACCTTCGGCTTGGCCGAGCACCAGTATGCCCGAAGTTCCTTTGCTTACAGGCACATCGAGTTTACCGATGGATTTTCCCATCATAGGGCCGCCACTAATTACTTTGGCAGTATCGGTCGGAAGGCCTCCGGCTGCATCAATTAGCTGGTTAACAGGAGTACCAATGCGTACCCAAAAGTTTGCTGGTTTGGAAACCGATTTGCCGGTTACGGTAACCACTCGTTCGAAAAGAGGTTTGTTTTTCATAACGGCTTGGTAAACAGCAAATGCTGTTCCTACATTGTTAACCACAGCGCCAACCGAAATGGGTAGTGCCCCTGATGGTACTTCGCGACCGGTTATGGCCTTTATAAGGTGTTTTTCGCTTCCTTGCGGATATTTTACTTTTAGCGGAACAATTTTAATGCCCTTGTATTTTTTTGCTAAAGTGCTTAAATGTTTTATTGCATCGGGCTTATTGTTTTCAATGCCCACAACTGCGTTTTCAACAGCTAAAGCTTTCATAAGCAATTGAGTGCCAACTAAAACCTCGTCGCCTTTTTCGAGCATTAAACGGTGATCCGATGTGAGGTAAGGTTCGCATTCAACCCCATTGATAATAAGTATCTCAGGTTTCATGCCAGGAGGTGGCATTAGCTTAACATGGGTTGGGAATGTTGCCCCTCCTAAACCAACAATGCCGGCAGCCAAAATCTTGTCGGTTATTGCCTTTGCATCTAGCGGGGTACTGGTAATCAATTCATCGGAACGATCGATGCTTTCGTCCCAATCATCGCCTTCAACAGTAATAATTATGGCATCTTTTTTATAGCCCGAGCTGTCGGTTACGGTTTCGATTTTTGCAACTTTGCCAGATACCGAGCTGTGTATATTGGAAGAAACAAAACCTGCACTTTGAGCAATTAATTGGCCTGCTTTGACGGTTTCACCTTTTGTAACCACAATTTTCGATGGTGCACCAATGTGTTGGGCTACAAAAATGGAAACTGTTTTTGGCAATTCGAGTACCTCGGTTGCTTTGTTTGAACTTATTTTGTTCTCTGCGGGGTGAATACCGCCTATTTTAAATGTTTTCAGCATTATTACTCCTTATTTGGTTCAACGGAGAACTGATTATTGGTTTTTTATTTATGCTTCTGCTTTTATGGTTTCGGCTTGGGGAGCTTTTTCTTTTGGAGGAGGAAAGTTTTCTTCAATAATGGCATGTGTTGGGCAAACAGGCGCGCATTTACGGCACAGTTTACATTTATCTGAATCGATAAAGGCCAAGTTATTAACAATAGTAATGGCGTCGAATTTACATTCTTTTTCACATTTGCCACAACCGATGCAAGCTACTGCGCACGATTTTTTTGCTGCGGCACCTTTGTCTTCGTTTCGGCAGGCAACATATACTTTTCGGTATTTTGGCATTACCTTGCGCAGCTCGATAAGGTTTTTAGGACAAGCCCTAACACAAGCACCGCAAGCCACACATTTTTCGTCATCAACTTCGGGTAGGCCGGTTTCGGGATTCATGTGTATGGCATCGAATTCGCAAACAACGCAACAATCGCCAAATCCTAAGCAACCGTATTGGCAATCGGTATCGCCACCGTAACTCATTGCTGCTATTGCACAGGTAGTTGCGCCTTCGTAATTGCTGGTTTTAGGGCGGTGCTCGCATGTGCCGTTGCAACGAACAACTGCTGTTCGAGGAGCTTGTTCTTCGGCTGCAAGGTCCATAATATCGGCTACTTTCCCCATGGTTTCGTTTCCTCCAACGGGGCAAAATTTTCCATCGAGTGAATTGTCTTTTACAATTGCTTCGGCAAATGCCCTGCAACCTGCATATCCGCATCCGCCACAGTTAGCCGATGGTAACGATTCTTCAACCTGATCGATGCGCGGATCTTCGTAAACGTAAAATTTGCGAGCTGCCAAGTAGAGGATGATGGCTGCTGCAACGCCAATTGAGCTAATGGTAATGATGGTATAAATCAGCGATATACTCATATTCGGTTAGTTGAGTGGTTGTACCACGTAAGTAAACTTTTTTTTGATTTTATTTCGAAAAAAATAAAGTGCAAGGTAATAAGGTGCAAGCGATAAAATGGCTGCAATGCCAACAATTCCTTCATCCTGTGTGATATTTGATGCAATAATCATGGTTGTTAGTAAAACAAAAAACGGAAGCAGGTAGCCCAGAAATAATGCGCTGAATCCCTGCGAAGCCTTAAGTTTTACCTCAACACGTTGGCCAACACGGTATAGAAGGGGGTCACAGCTAATGTCGAGTTCTTTGTCGGTTTGTTCGGCCATGTTGCAACTGCCTTTAATTTGGCAGCTGGCACAACCCGATTGAACAACTATGGCTACTTTGATGCCTTGTGTTGTTTTCGATTTTACTATCCCGTTATGTGTAACTTCTTTATTTGACCCCATGAGGTTAAGGCATGAAAACGATTGCAAAACTATACCTATTTTAAAAACTAAACAGTGACTTTCTTTATCTTTTTTTTAACAATCAGCAAAATATCTAATTTTTTTGATTTGTTGTTAATGTGATTATTGCTCATTAAAATAGTTACTTATGAAAACCGAAAATTATTAAGTGTTTTACTGAAAAGCAAATTTTTTGTATTTGAAATTTGAAGCAATGTGTTCGAAAAGCTAAAAATGCTTTGTTGCATGGCAAAAATGTTTGAAAATAAATGTTTCAGGTTAGCTTAGTTTTAAATTACTTCAACTTAAATTTTTTTTGAAGTTATTATTAAAATGAATTTAGTGGAATAAAAAAGCCCGTGCATTGAATAATTTGTGCACGGGCTTTTGGTTGTATATTGAACTTTATTTAATGAGCTCAATGCTACGTTTGACAAAACGGTCGAGCGCTTCGCCTTTTAACATGTTATTGGCCAGCAAAGCCAAATCAACAAGCTGTTTAGCCAGTTTATTATCGCTTCCAAAAGCTTTGAGCTTTTCGCGTTTTTCATTTTCAAGCTGTGTAATGGCTTTCGATACCTCTTCCATTTTTTCTTTTTCTTCTTGAGGTACTTCGTCGTCCTTTTTGCCATCTTTCAATTTTTCGAGTGCCGATTTCTCGTCGGCTTTTTCTTTTAATTGTGTGGCAATTGGCTGAAGTGTTTCTGCCAGTTCACTTTCTTTGCTCTCGATCACCTGCTTAACCAGCGGGTGGGCAACGTTAACCACAACGGTATAATTGTCGGGCAAGTTGCCGTACATGCTCATGCCGCCTTGTATGGCGCTCATGTCCTTCATGCGGCGCATGAATTCGTTTTGTGTAATGACCATTGGCTGGCTGTTTTCGCCCAAATCTTCAAAGCTAACATAATAACCGGCTTCGCCTTTAGGTGTTACGGCACTGAAAACGGCTTCGAGGTCGTCGCGTTCATCGTCGGTGAGTGTAATTTTGTTGGCATTTTCTTTTTCGATGAGCTTGTCAACTACGTCGGAGTCAACACGGGTGAAGCGGCTTTTGGGGTTTTCCTGTTCAAACTTGTTGATCAGCGGAGCAGTAAGTACACTGTCGAGCAGCAGTACATCGTACCCTTTGTCTTTTGCAGCGCTAATGAACGAGTACTGCTCTTCTTTGTGGTTGGTGTAAAGGTGTACAAGGTTGTCGTCCTTGTCTTTTTGGTTGTCTTTAATAATGTTTTCGTACTCTTCGATGGTGAAATACTTGCCATCGGTATTTTTGTACAGGAAGAATTTTTTGGCCCTTTCGGCAAATTTCTCGTTTGAAAGGATGCCGTATTCAATGAATATTTTCAGGTCGTCCCATTTTTTCTCAAAGTCGGCACGGTCGTTTTTGAAAATTTCTTCTAATCGATCGGCCACTTTTTTGGTGATGTGGTTCGAAATTTTCTTCACATTGTGGTCGCTTTGCAAGTACGAGCGCGACACGTTCAAAGGAATGTCGGGCGAGTCGATCACACCTTGCAGCAAGGTGAGGAAATCGGGAACAATTTCTTCAACATGGTCGGTTACAAATACTTGGTTGCAGTATAGCTGTATTTTGTTTTTCTGAACCTCGACCGAATTTTTCAGCTTTGGAAAATAAAGTATGCCGGTAAGGTTGAACGGATAATCAACATTTAAGTGGATGTTGAACATGGGTTCTTCGATGCCCGGGTACAATTTGTGATAGAACTCGTTGTAGTCGCTTTCCTTCAGGTCGGCAGGTTTGCGTGTCCATGCAGGGTTGGTGTCGTTAATAATGAGGTCTTTGTCGGTATCGACATAGTTACCGTCTTTCCATTCTTTTACTTTACCAAATTGAATGGGTACAGGCAGGAATTTGCAATATTTTTCGAGCAATTCTTTTACGCGGTGGTCTTCGAGAAACTCTTTCGAATCGTCGTTAATGTACATGATGATGTCGGTACCCACTTCGGTGCGTTCACCTTTATTGAGGGTGTATTCGGGGCTACCATCGCAGCTCCAACGAATGGCTTCGGCACCTTCCTGGTGCGATAGGGAAAGAATTTCAACCTTGTCGCTCACCATAAACGATGAGTAAAAGCCCAATCCGAAATGTCCGATAATGGCTGCTGCATCGTTTTTGTATTTTTCCAAAAACTCGTTGGCTCCTGAAAAAGCTATTTGGTTGATGTATTTTTTCACCTCGTCGGCGGTCATTCCAATTCCATTGTCCGAAACGGTAAGTGTTTTGGCATCTTTATCGATTTTAACCGAAACTTTAGCATCGCCAAGTTCGCCACTGTATTCGCCCTTCGATGCCAATGTTTTTAGTTTTTGGGTGGCATCAACTGCGTTCGATACAATTTCACGAAGGAATATTTCGTGATCGGAATAGAGAAATTTTTTGATGATGGGGAACAGGTTTTCACTGGTTACGCCAATTTTTCCTTTTGCCATAGTATTT
>JAFGAF010000351.1 GCA_016933815.1 Prolixibacteraceae bacterium | reverse complement strand
TGCGTTCAAATGTATGCCGACATCGAAAACCTGCAAACCCGCTTGGCCGATGCTGGTTACGATGGCCCTTATGTGGTAACCGAATGGGGCGCAACCGGTCATTGGGAAGTGCCGCCAACCGCTTGGGGTGCACCTGTTGAGCAAACCAGTCAGGAAAAGCAACATTCATATCTTCATCGTTACAAAGTTGCCATCGAAGCCGACCAAAACCGTTGCATGGGTTCATTCGCATTTTTGTGGGGGCAGAAGCAAGAACGCACCCCCACTTGGTATGGCATGTTCCTCGAGAATGGCCACGCTACCGAAACGGTTGATGCCATGTATAAAATATGGAACGGCAAATGGCCCGAAAACCGCTGCCCAACATTGGATTCGTTGCGCATAAACGGTAAAAAGATTTACGACAACGTAACGCTGAAATCAGGCGAAGTATTTACCGCTTTTGCTGCTGCCCGCGACTACGAAGGCGAAGCCCTTACTTTCCGTTGGGAAATTATGCACGAAAGCACCGACCTGGGCGATGGCGGCGATTACGAAAGCCGACCCGAAACCCTGCTCAAAACAAGTGGCGAGGCCGAAATGACCATCGAAGCGCCACAAAACGAAGGGGCATACCGCTTGTTCGTTTATGTAAACGATGGCCACAATCACTCTGCAACTGCTAACTTTCCATTTTTGGTGAAGAACTAGATGAGATATGAGTTACCTGCTGATAAATAAACACCTCGAAGTAGTAATCGGGGCGCCAACCGAATTCTATAAAGGTTCGCGCTTCGATGCTTCGGGCAATGTTGTTCAGGTAACTTTAAACCAAAAGCATACTTTTTGTACAAACGAAAAAAAAGAGCACCACACCGACTTCGGCTTAGGATTGGTCAACGAGTTCGACATTGAACTGCCATATAGTTATCTCAAAGCCAAGCCCGGCGAATGGTTCCATAAAATTGGGGTAGGCGAACTTCAAAAAACCGACAACGAACCGTATCAGTTTTTTAAACCCTATCACCAAAAAGAATTGTATTACCACGTTTCACAAATTGGTGCCGAAGAACTTGTATTTCAGACCGAAAGCAACAATTTAAAAGGAGTGAAATACCTGTACGCAAAAACAATTACCATATTTGAAAATCAACTTTGGATAAAATATCAATT
>JAFGAF010000004.1 GCA_016933815.1 Prolixibacteraceae bacterium | reverse complement strand
ACGTTCAATTCACTTACATTGAATTGGACAGCCCCCGGAAACGATGGAAATACAGGTACCGCTTCATCGTACGATATCAGATACAGCACTTCGGAAATAACACCCGAAAATTTTGCCAATGCTACTCAAGTTACAGGTGTACCTGCACCACAAGAAGCCGGCAGTGTCGAAACTTTCACGGTAACAGGGCTCAATGCCGTAACAACCTATTATTTTGCCATAAAAACCCGCGATGGGTCATCGAATGTTTCCGACATATCGAACGTATTGAATGTTACAACCGCCCAATTTATTCCGGGTGGCGAAGCAGAATGGATTAACTTAGCAAGCAATATGCTTAGCTATATACAAGGTAATGAACATATCGACCTTGGTTCGTTGGTTGATGAACAGGGGCTGTTCGTAACCGAACCGGAAGATGACAATGCAGCACCTTCGCCCTTAACTTACTGGAATCCATCGTGGGGAACTGCTCCGGTGTTTCAGTTGGATTTGGGTGATTTATACAGTATAGATAAAATTGCCATACACGATTATTGGGGAACACAAAACCTTACTGTAAGTTATTGGGCAAACAACCAATGGAACGAGTTGTTCACTTGGGGTTTGACTTATAGCGACCGCTGGAGAGTGGTCGATGTTGATGTAATTACCAATAGCCTTAAATTCGAATATGCAGGTACAGGTGGGCAAATTGGTGAAATAGGTATCAAAGCAGCAAGTAGTGCTGTCGATGAAATTGCGCCTGCCGATATTACCGACCTGTCAACATCGAACGTAACATCGAATGCAGTAACCTTGAATTGGACAGCCCCCGGAAACGATGGAAACGATGGTACTGCAGCTGCTTACGATATACGTTACAGTACATCACTAATAACTGATGAGAACTTTGCCAATGCAACACAAGTTACGGGTGTGCCTGCACCGCAGGAAGCCGGCAGTGCCGAAACGTTTACGTTATCCGGTCTCAATGCCGCAACTACTTATTACTTTGCTATCAAAACAGCCGATGAGGCATTAAATGTTTCAGATCTTTCGACTATAGTTTCAGCTACTACCCCCAGCGAACCTATCCAGAGTGATCCATACTGGATTCCGTTAACAAAAACAATGTTCAGTTATCACAGCGGAAACACCATGATATCGTTGGATTCTTTATCGGACGAACAACATGTATTTGTTGTTGACCCGATCAATGGTCAGTCAAGCCCTGTTATAGAAAACTATACCGACCCTGCTTGGGGCGAACCTCCTGTTTTTGACCTTGATTTGGGCAGGAACTATGCAATCGACATGATTGCCCTGTTCGACCATTGGGGCAGTGCCGGCCTTACCATTAAATATTTTGCGGTTAGCCGCTGGGTAACGCTTACCACATGGGACATGAGTTATTCTGAACGTTGGAAAGTATTCGAGACCTCAATTGTTACTAGCCGCCTGCGGTTTGAATTCGATGGCATTGGTGCTAAAGTTGGAGAAATTGGAATTAAAGGTGTTGAAGACGATACGCCTCAAGCTCCCGACAATATTGCTCCTTCGGCTGTTACTGACCTTACAGCCACTTCAATCTCATCTGTTTCGGTAAAATTGGACTGGACAGCGCCGGGTAACGACGATATTGATGGTATGGCTGCAGGTTATGATATTAGGTACAGTACGGAACCAATTAACGCTGCGAATTTTGAAAACGCTACAGTAGTTGATAATTCTTCAAAACCCAAGGCCTTTGGTTCATTAGAAACAGTTACTGTTAATAATTTAAACCCTTCTTCCATTTACTATTTTGCCATAAAGGCTTTTGACGAAGTAATGAATACTTCCGATATATCAAACATTGCAAATGTGCAAACCCATGGAGCGGACTTTGTTAGCCGCATTGAAATTACCGATGATATGGTAATTAACGAATACGGTTGGAGCGATAACCGGGGTAGTTTTGCTAATTTATTTGATGAACAAAGCCATCTTATCGAAGATGATCCCGTTAATATACCTGCAACACATTGGCGGGTTCCAAGCGTAGCACTTACCGATACAGTTGGTATTGTAATCGATCTGGGGCGCGAGTACGAGATTGATCGCTTCTTTTGGTTCGATGGTGCAGAAATGGGCTATAACGGAACAGATAACGAAATTAAAGGTGGTAAACTGATTGTTCAAACTGGAACTCCTTTCGATTGGGACATACAAGTGAACGAAGAATTGGACAACGACAATGTCTGGCATAGTTTTACTACTCCGGTAACAACTCGATTCATCCGCATTGTAAAGTTGAGTACCCAAACCTATATGTGGACAACCCAAAGTGGCTTCAACGCCGATGCCCCATTAATGGAGATGGTATTTTATGGCACTCCAACCGGCGATCCTGTACCACCGGTTGTACAGCCCCCACACGAACCTCTGGGGCTCACATTTGATCAGCAGGTAGGCGCCAACGCATGGTGGTACACCAATACCAATTCATACGATGCCGTGGGTATAGTACGTGCTTATCAGGATTGGTCGCAATCGGCTTCGGCTACAGAAACCTCAACTTGTAATTTCAAACCTGAGTTCGATACTCAGTATGCTTCAACTTTAGAGGGTAATTTTGAAGTGTTTCCATGTTTACAAGGAGGAATTGTACAAGGCAGTCATAACAAACCGCCATACAGTGCCGATGGGAATACACGCAATCCCGCATCGTATGCATTACATGCCGACCATGTTTTTCAATGGGTGGCACGATATGGACATAACACCAGCATTGATCCTGCGTTGTTGAGGCCGGTTGAATGGCAACGCAAAAGCCCGGGTTTGGGTTATATCAACTATTTTGAAAACTGGAACGAACAAGACCGCTGGTGGAGTGGAGATAGTGCATATTTTAATGCTTACCAGTATTCAGCCATGACCAGTGCCGATTACGACGGGCACATGGGCACAATGGGAGCTACTTATGGTGCAAAAAATGCCGACACTTCAGTGAAATTTGCTATGGGTGGAACCATTAGCATTGAGCACGAGTTTGTAAAGGCCATGAAGTTTTGGGCCGATCACAATCGTGGTGGTGATTTTCCGGCCGATGTGTTGAACTTCCACCTTTACAGTAACGATGGCGGCGGACAGGATGCCGGTGCCACCATGGGAATTAGCCCCGAGGCCGATCATTTGGATGAAAAACTTCGTGACTTGGTAACCTGGTGTAATACCAATTTGCCGGGCAAAGAAGTGTGGGTATCGGAATTTGGCTACGATGTTGAAGGCGATTCGTGGCAAATAGCTAAAGGCCATACTTTGTTTGGTGAGCCCGGTTATACTGCAGTCGATTTGCAAGCCAGTTGGTTGGTGCGTAGCTATATAGTTGGTGCTGCCGCCGGTGTCGATCGCATGATGGTTTATTCAATAAAAGATGCTTCGGCAAGTAAAAGGCAATTCGCAACTTGCGGGTTGATCGATTTTAATAATAACAAAAGGCCTTCGTGGTATTATGTGAAAACCATGAAAGACAGGCTTGCCGGTATGATTTTCGAAGGTAAAAAGGAATCGGGTAATTCAAATGTGTGGATTTATAAATTTAGGACCAAAGGAAAAAAAACCGGAGCCTATGTAGTTTGGTGCCCAACCAGCAACGGAACTAGTGTTGAAAATTATACGCTTAATTTCGATGCCGTAACATCAACCGCAAAATTAGTGAGCCTGGCCAACCTTGAACCCGCTGGTATTGAGTCGAACCTTACTGTTGATAACAATTCCTCTGTTTTCAACGTGAGTGAAAACCCGGTTTTCATTTTAGTCGATAATATCGATGATAATATTGTTGCTGATGTTACAGCACCTTCAGCCATTGACGATTTATCGGCAACTGAAATCACATCCGTGTCGGTTAAATTGAATTGGTCGGCTACGGGTAACGATGGTGCCGAAGGTCGTGCTGAAGGTTATGACATTCGTTATAGCACTTCGGAAATCACTAGTGAAAATTTCGAACAGGCTACTGTTGTTGAAAATAGTTTAATGCCATTAGCTTATGGTTTTGCCGAATCGTTTGTTGTCGAAGGGCTTGATGCCAATACAACTTACTATTTTGCTATTAAAGCTTTTGACGAAGAATCCAATTATGCAGAAATATCGAATGTAATTGAAGTAACTACCCATATTACACCGCTTTACATTTCTGAGTGGTTGATTCTGAATAATTCCATGTTAAATCTTGTAAGCGGGAGCACAGGTATGTCGATGAATACTTTAGTTGATGAACAAGGGATCTTTTCAACAGAACCTTCAGATAACGTTGAGGCTCCGTTGCCTACTTCAATTTATGACCCATCATGGGGCGATCCTCAGACAATTATACTCAATTTGGGAGCTGATTACTACTTAGATAAAATTGCAATTTTCGATGGATGGGGAAGCTCCGGATTAAATGTAACATATTATAATGGAGAAGAATGGGTAGCACTTTTTTCATGGGCATTGACCTATGGTAATCGCTGGAAAGTGGTCGATTTGAATATTGTTGCCGGCCAGTTGAAGTTTGAGTTTACGACAACAGGAGGTAAGGTTGGCGAAATAGGCTTAAAAGGTTACGATATTACAACTGTCGAAAACAGGATCCCTGTTGCCAATGCCGGATTAAATCAAGTAGTTAACGAAGGTGTAATGGTAAGCCTTGACGGAATCGCTTCTTCCGATCCCGATAGTGATGAAATTACTTTCTTGTGGACGGCTCCCGAAGGAATAATTTTAAACGCAAATGATGTAGCACAACCTACTTTTACCGCTCCACAGGTCGATGAAGATACCCAGTACCAATTCACCTTGGTAGTGAACGATGGTGAACTGGACTCAGAGCCCAGCACGGTAATGGTAACAGTAGTTAACCTAATCCCATCGCGGCCGGTAATGTACCTGGTTTCAGAGCTTACAATTGCCGATGGAGAGTTCAATTGTATCGATGCCTATAACACAATTACCATTGCAGGCGATGGCGGTACAGTTGTAATTGAGGGCGGTGCTTCTGCAAATATTGTTGCAGGTAAATCTATTCGCTTTTTACCCGGTTTCCATGCGCAGGCAGGGAGCCAGGTAAGTGCCTATATCACAACCGACAATTCGTTCTGCGATATGTTGCCACAAGCTCTTGTTGCGGTAAATCCTATTGTTGAAAAAAGTGTTGATTCCGACAATGCCCTTATCGAACCGATAAATGCGTTTGACGAAAAACAAGTGAAGGTTTATCCTAACCCGAACAATGGGGTGTTTACCATCGAACTGACAAACTTTGACAGGCGTACCGAAATAATTATTGTAAATATGCTTGGAAAAGTTGTTCACAGGGTTGAAAATGCCGGAAACAATCAAATGGGCATTAGCATTCCCTTTATTCAAAAAGGAATATATAGCATTGTTGTTAGCGATGGGCACACCCTTGAAACACGAAAAATGGTAATTCATTAATCGTGCAAGAATATGAGCCTGCTAAATTCATATTTAATTAATCAATTATAACTATTGAACTCACCCCTGCCCGGTTTTAGTTGGGTAGGGGTGTTTTTATAAACTATAAATTTGTATGAACAATAAGGAAAATAGAACAGTATATTTTGACAAGACTATTGAAACAATATTGTTTTTGATTATCGTGTTATGTGCTGTTTATTGTAACCGGAGCAGTATGGCAAAGAATTTTTATTGCAATACTCCTGAGAATAATTATTTAAAATGTACAAATGTTATTAAAGGAGAGTGTTTTTAGGTGACAAATTATTTCAGGTATAGTTATAATGAACAAAAAAAATGAAACGAGCCATGAGAAATATCTCACAAACAAGAATGATTACCCCGATAGCTTCTATGGGGTGGCGAGTTCCATGAGATACCAAAAAATTTTAAATTTAATCGAATGAAATTGCATTGTTTCTTATTCTTTTGGCTTCTTCTGTCCCTTTTGGCTTGCAACCCTAAGTCACAGACCGGAGATTTGTACAACGAGTTCGGTATTGCCCATTTTTATGCTCCCGAAAATAACTCTCGAATGCGGCTTTTCGACCTCGGTTGGCACTTCGCAAAAACAGACGACAGCCTT
>JAFGAF010000350.1 GCA_016933815.1 Prolixibacteraceae bacterium | reverse complement strand
GTAGGGCAGGTAACTTTTATCCGGCCTGCCGTAATTGTCGTAAGTTTGCATTTGCACCATGTCCTTACCGGTTGGCGAAGCTTTAACGGCAACGGTTTCGATTGGCCGCCCCAGCCCATCTATGTACGCTATATCGATATTGACAAAATTGGCTTTCGTTTCGTCTTGGTTGACGGCATCGAGGTAAGTATAGGTGCGTATGTAGTTTTTGCCGGGCTGGGCTGTTAGCGACTGGCTGTAGTTGACCGACGGGTTGATTTGTGCCGGGGTGATGGTTTGTTGGCCGGTTGCAATTTTTGCATGGGCATAGCTGCCCGAGTTTGCCTTAAAGCCGGGACGCAGGATAATAGAATTCCCTGCGGTAAAGGTAACAGACGAGCCGCTGTTTAGGGTTACGTTTTGCCCGTTGCCGGCAACAATGATGGTGTCGAAGGCTGTGAAATACTCACTTTGGTGTTCGGTAAAGGTGAGGTCGGTAACAGTGACCATGCTTTGCAGGGGCACTTCGGGGGGTATTTGGCCATGGGCGAAAAAAGGGAGCAGGCCAAGGGCAAAAAGTATTTTATAGAATGTTTGTTTCATTGCAAGTTTTTTACTGGTTAACATTGGCATAGTTGTAGGTTTGTTTTTTGAGCAGGCGGTTATCGTGGTCGAGCACTTCGGACAAACGCCCAAAGCTGTCGTACTTATAATAAGTGGTAGTACCGTTGGGCAGTGTTTCGGAGCTTAGTCCCACCAAAGGTTTGTGGGTATATAAAATTACCTGGTAGTTGTTGTTGGTGATGTAAGTGTTCAGCTGTGATTTCAGGAACGCAATATCGACATCGACCAGTGTTAAGCTGTCTGTACTCGAAAAATTTCCGTTGTTGATGGTTTCGCGCAATAAACTGTCGATACTAAAATCGGCACCTCTAACTATTTTTGCTACGGGGTAATTTTGGTTATAGGCCCAAATATAGTTGGTGACGATACCATCGGCAGCGGTGGTTTTTAGCACGTTTCCTTTGTTGTCGTATTCGTCAATAACCAGCTCGGGATTGCCATAGTTTGTATCGATGCTCGACGGGGTGTCACTATATGATAAAATTACGGGAAGTGGAGTTGTGGTTTGGAGCTTATAATACTTGTCGGGCACATAAAAGCCGTTGGCATTTTTATAGGTGGTAAGGTGGCTGTCGCTTACTTTACCAGCCCTGTACATTGTTTGCTGTACCGGGGTTGAAATCATGTTGCGGTATGTCATTTCGTTGTAGATGGGTGAGGAAGGGGCAATTTCGAAAGGGTACCTGAATGTTTTTTTGATTTCATCACCATCGCTGGTATTAACTTCTATTTCGGACAATAAAAACTTTCCGTTGTATTTGTATTCTTCTGTAATAACAGTATTTGGAGAGTTAACAAAAACATCGGATCGGGAGATCAACTGATTTTCACCATACAAAATAGGGAAATAATGAAAGTAATATTTTGTGTCGTTGCAATTGTTCCCCCCACTTTCACATTTTACTGCAAATTCCTTACTTGTTTGTACCTGATAGTCAAAATTCTGTATTTTTTTAATAAACTTGTTGCCATTAACCTTTTCGTAATCTTTAATTTGAATTGTATTACCATTGGCTAAATCGTACATTGTTGGGGTGCCGGGCATTATAGAATTATAGTAATAAACATTCTCTGAGTTGTTATGATAATAATACTCTTTTTCACCACCAACACCATTTATCCCAATCAACTCTTTTACATAAGAATAGCCAATAGGTTGCCCTGAAATATTATTAGACTCGGTTGAAATTGAGTTGGAAAAAAATGATGCAGTTTTATAATTATCAAGTGGACCTAATGGAAAAATGCAATTACCTATTAAACGTTCAGTAAACCTTGCAAATATCGGGATTGACATTAGCTTGCCTGTAGTTATGCTATTTTCATCACAGTATGAAAATGATTTTCGGGTAGCTACAAGGCCACTTAAATCATAGTTGATTATCTCTTTGATTCTGATTCCCGGGCCAATGGCCTCAATATCTTCTGCATTTTCGAACCAAGTAACGCCAATGTAGGCACGATAACCAACCCCAGCAGGATTTGACGCCGTAATGCGGTAATTACCAGGCAAAAGATTGTTGATAAGATGTTTTCCTTCTTTTATTGTATTTGAATTGAAACGATAGGAGACTTGACTGTTACCGGGATCGATTCCTTTAAACTCGACAAAATGATCGACAATAAAATTGCAAGGGTTATAACTTCCACATTCGAAAATATAATCTAAAATAACTTGGTTGCCGTTTTGAGGTACCATAAAAATATCCAATTGGGACTGGTTTGTCCCTGCTTCAGCAAACCTGAAATTCTTCTTTTTATTGAGCCAGTCAATATTCTTATAGGTATTAGCCTCATAAACATATTCGGTGGCACCACCTGTAGGATAGATAACTTTCTTTAATGTACCTGCATTCACATAGTTTACATCGGGTTCCCTGTTGTTGTTGATGCCGAGTTCGTTAATGAAAATGTTTTCGAGCTGAAAATTAAACCTCGAAAAATCGGGTATTATTCCAGCATTGATCTTCCCGTTAAAATAGTTCCAATAATCGAAAGCAAACGAAGTTTTGTATGGTAATTGCTTATTTTCGTAATACTCAAAATTATAAGTCTCTATATTTTCACCTGTTCCTTTAATGCTTATGGCTGTAAGTTTCAATCTTTTCGATTTCATGTCTTGCGTAAAATAAGGATCGGTAAAATGCGAAATGAAATCGCCATAAGTTGCGCTTCCGTTAAAATAACTATATTCAAACTGAACAGTCATAATAGGGGTATCATTAAAATTGTCGAATATAATTATTTGGTCGAGCTTTTTCCCATGTACATCAACCCTGCTCGAGGAAACAAATTGAACCCTCCCAATTTCAAAATCAATTTCGTTTAGGATTAAAGGTTCTGTTTTTACAACGGAGTATTTTTTTATTGGTGCAGAAGTTGAATAAGCAGTGTTGTTAACACTTAGCTTTGTAATATATTCGGAATAAACCGGCAATAATTGTTTTTGTGGCATTTTTGAATAAGAAAAATCGACACTATTGCCATTTGCAGAAAGTATTGAGCTTAAAAATATAGATTGGTTTTGTGAAGGACTATACATTTGTTCATATGCAATTTCTGTTTTTTCAACATCATCAAAAAAGTAGATTGTGCCATTATCATCTGCTATGGTCCAACAATCGTATAAGTTTGCTTCATTGAATAAATTGAAATAATCACCACGCTCAATCAATAAATTTGATTGTTTGACCGATCTGAAATTAAAATCTCGATCGTAAAAGAATCTGCCCGAATGGTCTAAAAAATTATATGTAATAATATCGGGTTCTCCTTTGAAGGTTACCGATTTTGTGAATGATACTTTGTCATAAGCTTGTCCTTTGCATAGGCTTTCTGCTTCGCCTATGCTTAAAACGTAATAATCGACCAAACTTGTTTGTAGCGGATCGGGAAAACATTCTTGACCAAAATCGCCCCCCAATTCGGTGTTGTTTTCATTAATACACCCACCGATTTGCAAATGCCACCCTAAACCAACCCAGCCGGCTTCTTGATTTACCTTAATACCACCGGAGTGATACTTTAAAACAATTGGCACTTTAATGTCCCCATTTACAATTTCATACAGGGGGATTGATATATCTGGTATTCCAGAATAATTACTTACAGGAATATCTCCAAACTGTTTCAATGATGCAACATCGGGGGGAGTGACATTTAGGGTATTGCTCATAAATGATTTTAATTCATCTTCATGAAAACTTGTCTGTGAAAACAAAATCAAATTTGATAACATTAAAATCATGCTTAAAAAAATAGTGATGGTCTTTTTCATTCGATTACTCTTTGATTACTTTTTCGGTTTTTTCGTAATTATCGCCTTGTATATGCACCATGTAAACCCCTCGTGACAGTTTGCTTAGGTCGAGTGTTTGGACGGCACCGGGGTCGGAAATGGCGTTGCATTCTATTTGTAAATGTGTTTTGCCCAACAAATCGGATACCCTCAGTGTGGCACCGTTTTCGGGGTAAGCGGTGCCCGGTACCCAATAAACCAACGCGCTTGTGTAGCTCGGGTAAAGCTGAAAGGGCACATAGGGTTTTAAACCGTTGCTGTTGGCCAGCTCAAGGCTTTTGGTGGTCGGGATCTTATTATCGCAGCGGGCCAATAAAATATCGTAACTCCCCACGGGAACATGCTCTTTTGAGGCTATGTTAATGGTGTCCTTGAACTGCCCCAGTACATAAATGCTGTTGTTGTGGGTTTGAACATCGCAGGGAAAATCGTTGCCCACACCACCAATTACAAGCGAAGAAACCGGCTCGGTGCCATCTTCAAATGCCAACAAAAACATATCGCAGCCATTGGGGGCGGCTGTTATATATTTTTCGCCAAACCAAAGCTCATGCGAAAAATTGCCAGACAGGATCAATTGACCGTTCGACACGCTCAGGTTCAGTGGGATGCAACGGGTGTGCCCGCCTATAGTCCATGCCTCGGTTTCGCCGTTTTTTTCGTTGATGCGCACCATTAGAATATCCATGTCGTTAAATGCCTTTAATGTGTCGGAATTAAAAATGCAGTAATGCCTGAATTCCGAAGCAATCCATAAATAACCATTGAACGATTGCATGCTTACCGGTTCAAGCTCTATCCCTTTAATAAGGGCTTTGTAATTGTAAAGTTTGCCATTGCTGCCAATGCTGGCCGCATACATTTTTCGGTAAGCTATTTGTGGATAATTGGGGACTTTTTCTTCACCACTGATCCCGGCAACATGCAGCTCGTTGCCCTTGCCTTTGCACATGGCATAGACATTCCCTTGCAGGGCTTCGTTTCCTTTAAGCACTTCTTTTTGTTTGCCGTTTGTTTTCAGGGTAATCAAAAACGGGGTGCCGTTACTTGTTTTTGGAGCAGAGTAGAACAAATCGTCAACCTTCATTTCGTTATGGAACCAGCCGGCCAGGTGCACCGCGCCCGAAGGTTCGCTCACCATCGATTTAATAGTAAGTCCTTTGACCCCTTCAACAATGCTTTGGTCGGTAATTTTCCCTTTGTCGTCGAACCAGCTGACCAAATAATACATGTTATAAACCGAGCTGTACTTTTTTCCAAGCATTTCCATGTCGCCGTAATGCTTTGAAACCAGCACCGACTGTCCGTTGTAAGCACCAAACTGTGCAAAATCGTTGCTCTCACCACCATAGGTGAAGGCATCCTTAATGTTGCCGTTAAAATCGTAGCTTACCACGTAAACATCGCCAAGTCCTTTTGAGTAGAAAATTTGATTGTTGATGTAGATCGAATCTAGGAATTTACCAGAAACCATCAGCCCGTTTTTTGGGTTAATGCTGATT
>JAFGAF010000349.1 GCA_016933815.1 Prolixibacteraceae bacterium | reverse complement strand
TAATCTTTCGATTTGCCAAACCAGTCTTCCCAGCCAACATTCCATCCTTCAACCAGCAGTTGGTCGAAACCGTGTTCGGCAGCAAAATCGATGTAATATTTTACGCGCTCGTTATTGGCTGCATGTTTGCCATTGGGTTCGGCTTCGGAATAATCGAAATGCCCAAGTTTAACCGAAGGCACATCGGTATATGCCCACGAGCTTTTGCCGGTTATCATTTCCCACCATACGCCTATGTATTTTACGGGTTTTATCCACGAGGTATCGTCAATCTTGCAGGGTTCGTTCAGGTTCAGCGTGAGGGTCGATTGCAAAATATTGGCTGCGTTATCGCTAACAATAACGGTACGCCACGGCGAAGTGCACGGCGCCAGCAAGTAACCTTTTTTGCCTTGTGCATCGGGCGTTAGGTGCGATTCGAACACAAAATTTTCATCGTCGAGTTCGAGGTGCATACACGAGTAGTCGATTAATGCTGCCTCGTGGAGGTTGATGTACAAGCCTTTGGCGGTTTTCATCATCAGGGCTGTTTGCACAGCTGTTTCCGAAGCTTGTGTTTGCGAGGCGTTGTCGGTTATGGCGCCATCCATCAGTCCACGTATTTCGCTCAGTTTCGACTCGGTATAGTCGTACTCCTGGGTGTCGTAATCGCCGGCAATCCAAAAAGCGATGTGGTCGCCGGTAAGGGCAAACTGCGTGTGCTCTTCTTTTACCACCATGTAGTTTAGGTTGGGCTGAGTCGGAAATTCATAACGAAAACCCAAACCATCGTTAAACAAACGGAAACGGATAACAATGTGGCGGTTGGCTTCAGCCTGATTTAAGGTAAGCGCCATTTCGTTGTAGTGATTTCGTATTTGCTTGTACTCGCCCCAAACAGGCTCCCATGTTTCGTCGAAAGTGGTAGTTTCGGTTTTTAAAATGGAGAAACCATCCAGCAAATTGTGCTCATCGTCGTACAGGTCGAGCCCCAACGAACTGGGTTCAATAACCGGTTGTCCTTTATAATCTAATTTGTAATACGGTTTTCCACTTTCTACTTCAAAATTCAAATTGAAATGCCCGTCGGGCGATTGCAGGTTTTGTGCCATAAGTGGCCATACAAATGCAATAAAAATGACTGTGATAAAGATTGTTTTGATACTCATATTTTGTTGTCTTTAATTTCTATTAAACACAGAGACCTCGGAGGTTTACACCGAGAAAACAGAGATTGTTTTATCAAATTATACCTGTTTTGCCTTGTTTTATAATAATTCTTACTGTTGCTATTCGCGGCTTTTTGTTTTAAAGTCTTTTCTAATGACTATTGCCCAATGACTTCTTTTTACTCCAATTCAAGCACCATGGCGGTTTTGCCTTCAACCTTAAAGGGTTGCGTAAACGCCACTTTAGCATTACTGATTACATCTGTTCCGGTAGAATAAAATCCAATTCCCTGGTTAAATTTCACCGGGTCAATTGTTTGTTCTTCGGGATTATTATTAATGATAACCATTACCGTTTTTTCCTCATTTATTCTGAAATACGTATAAACATTATTTTCGGGAATGAAGTGAAGTAAGCTACCGTTATGAATTACCGGGTTTTGATTGCGCCAGTTAATCAGTTTTTTCAGGTAGTT
>JAFGAF010000038.1 GCA_016933815.1 Prolixibacteraceae bacterium | reverse complement strand
TACGAAGATATGGCCGAATCGTTTATGGACCTCGGTTTATTGGCTTTGCTTTCTATCGTGTTGGTATTTATTGTAATGGCAAGTCAGTTCGAGTCGTTTAAAATGCCTGTAATTATTATGGTTTCGATATTGTTTATTGTGCCGGGTATAATTTATACCTTAATACTTACCGGAACCAATTTAAGTATTATTGCTGCCTTGGGTGCTGTGCTACTGGTGGGTATTGTGGTGAAAAACGGCATTGTGCTGGTCGATTACATTAACCTGATGCGCGACCGTGGTATGGAATTGAACCAAGCCATTGTTGAATCGGGTAAATCGAGGTTGCGCCCCGTGTTAATGACCGCATTTACAACCATGCTTGGGATGTTGCCAATGGCATTAAGCCGTGGCGAAGGATCCGAAATTTGGAGCCCAATGGGTATTTCGGTTATTGGTGGCTTGCTCTTTTCAACCATTGTTACCATGATTTTGGTACCGGTTGTTTATGCAGTAATTGCTAAAAAAGGCGAACGCGACCGCACACAAGCAGTACGCAAAAAATTCAAATTTATGGATTAACCCAATCCTAATGACCATTGACTTAATGACAAATGACTTAATGACAAATGACTTAATGACTATTAAAAGATGAAAAGCATATTTATAGTATATAACCAAGCATTTACCGAGCGCGTTGATTACATGTTAGACAAGCTCGAGATTAATGGCTTTACCCAATGGATTGACGTCTGCGGGCGCGGTTCGGTTAATGGTGAGCCTCGAAAAGGAACACATACCTGGCCCGAAATGAACAGTGCCATATTAACCATTGTTGACGACGATAAGGTGGACGTACTACTCGAAAAAGTACAAAAACTGAATCAGGTAAACGAGGAGGTTGGCATTAGGGCTTTTGTATGGAATGTTGAACGTACAGTGTAAGTTCTTTTATACAGAATATATCAAAAGCCGGCGCATATTTTTGTGCCGGCTTTTGTTTAAATAAGAAGTGCAGATTTTGTGGTAAATAGCTGTTTGAGCTTATTTGCTTTGTTCTTCCATTCTCGCAAAAAAAACTATTTTTGCATTGCGCACAAAAAAAATGTAATGTTTTAGTCGCAAGGCTTACCAATAAGCAGTTAAATATAAAAAAAGCATCGCTATGAGTTTTTTTGAAGTACAAAATGTAAGTAAATCATATGCAGCACACCGGGCACTTACCGATGTTTCGTTAAACATTGAACAAGGGCAAGTGTTTGGTCTGTTGGGTCCTAACGGCGCCGGGAAAACCACGCTTATTCGTATCATCAACCAAATAACGGCCCCCGACAGCGGCAAAGTTTTTTTCGATGGACGACCCTTGCGTGCCAACGATATTTACCAAATTGGTTATTTGCCCGAAGAACGTGGACTGTATAAAAAAATGAAAGTGGGCGAACAGGCTTTGTACCTGGCACAGCTAAAGGGCTTATCGAGACGCGACGCTCTAAAAAAATTAAAATACTGGTTCGAAAAATTCGAGATCCAGGCTTGGTGGGACAAAAAACTACAGGAGTTATCGAAAGGTATGCAGCAAAAGGTACAGTTCATTTGTACCGTTTTGCACGACCCCAAGTTGCTAATTTTTGATGAACCGTTTAGTGGTTTCGACCCTATTAATGCAAACCTTTTGAAGCAGGAAATATTGAATTTGCGTGAAAATGGTGCTACCATTATTTTTTCGACACACAACATGAGTTCAGTCGAAGAAATTTGCGATCATATTGCATTGATCAACAAATCAAAAAAAATTCTCGATGGTAACATTTTCGATGTTAAGGCACAATACAAAACCGAAACTTTCGATGTGGTTTATAAAGGCGATTTTCGGAATATGGATAAGGTATTGGGAACCGATTTTAAAATTCTTAATCATACCGAGAGAGAGCACTTTAACGAAGTAACCATAAAACATTTAAATGGTACCAGCAATAACGATTTGCTGATGAAAATTGCCCCTTTGGCCGAAATCGTATCCTTCAGCGAACGCATTCCCAGTATGAACGAAGTGTTTATAAGGGTAGTAGAAGAAAATAATCAATAAAACCCATTAAAAATGAACAAGATATTTATCATCATAAAAAGAGAATACCTTACCAGGGTAACAAAAAAATCGTTTTTATTATTAACGCTTTTAACACCCTTGCTTTTTGCCGGTATCATGTTTTTGCCCGGTTACTTGGCAACCCGCGAAAACAAAGAAGAACACAAAGTTGCAGTACTCGATCGTTCTACACTTTTCTTAGGCGAGTTGGAAGATTCCAAATCCACCAAGTTCCATTTTATTCCCGAAGAAGAATTTGAAAATGTAAAAAATAGTATTGGATCAAACGAGTTTTACGCGTTACTCGATATACCTCAAAGCATTGTTTCGACTAACCGTGTTGTGGTTTATTCAAACAAACAAATCAACCTCGATGTAAAAAATCATATCGACTGGCAGTTAGAGCATAAGCTTGAGAATCAAAAACGTGCTGAATTAGTGAGTCGCCTTGGTGTTCCCGATTTGGAAGATCAATTGGAGTCTACAAAAACACGCATTACTGTTGATACCCTTAAACTGACCGAGGATGGTGCAGGTAAAAAGGGATCGACCGAAATTGCAATGGGCATTGGATATGCTGCCGGCTTCCTCATTTATATTTTTGTGTTTATGTATGGCGGAATGGTGATGCGCGGTGTTTCCGAAGAAAAACAAAACCGTATTGTTGAGGTAATCATATCGTCGGCCAAGCCGGTTCAGCTCATGTTGGGGAAAATAATTGGGCTTGCTGCTGTTGGACTTACCCAATTTTTAATTTGGGTAATATTAATGGCCGGAATTTTTATTGGAGCAAAATCGATGTTTGTTAGCGACGAAGCTTTGCAACAAATGGCCGAAAGCCAAAGTGTTATGGTTCAGAGTAATCCAATGGCTTCCGAAATGATGAGCAATTTCGAACCTAATGAGTTTGAAAAAATTATTGCAGAAATTGAAGGGATTAACTTTCCGCAGATTATCGGAATGTTTTTGATATTCTTTATACTTGGATATTTGTTGTACAGCTCGCTTATGGCAGCAATTGCAGCTGCTGTCGATACCGAAGAAGACATGAACCAGTTTATGCTACCTGTAACAATACCACTAATTGCTGCAATTATTATTTTGGCCAACGTAATTAAAAACCCCGAAGGACAATTGGCTTTTTGGGCATCCCATATCCCTTTTACTTCTCCAATTATAATGATGGTGCGAATACCTTTTGGTGTGCCTTGGTATGAATTGGTAATATCGGTAGCAATTTTGGCGGCATCAACTTTTGGTGCAATTTGGGTAGCTGCAAAAATATATCGAACAGGCATACTTATGTATGGCAAAAAACCTTCGTGGAAAGAAATTGGTAAGTGGCTGACTTATAAAAGTTAATAAAAATGTTTTAAAGCATTTAGTTAGGCTTGTTGCAACCGGCCATCGAACGATTATTCATATTGAATTGCGTTCGGTGGCCGTTTGTTTTGTATTCATCTACTAATATTTATCATTTGATTAGCTTGCAATTTGCCATAAATTTAGCTTTCTGAATCAATCAAGAAATGATGAAAACTCAATTTAAATATGGCGATGAACAGCTGAGCATTGGTATTGCGCTTGAAATTGCACGCGATAAAACCGAAGGCGTTTTGGCTGAAAGCGTCATAGCTAAAGTGCGCCGTAACCACGATGTTGTTGAACAAATTATCAGTAAAGATCACGAAGTTTATGGCGTAAATACCGGTTTTGGCCCTTTGTGCACCACGCTAATCAGCGATGCCGATACCCGAAAACTGCAATACAATTTGTTGGTGAGCCACAGTGTTGGGGTAGGCGAGCCAATTGATCCCGAAATTGCCAAGTTGATGATGATCTTCAAAGTTCATGCATTGGCGCAAGGCTATTCGGGTATTGCTGTCGAAACATTAGATCGCATCATTTGGTACATCAATCACAACATTATTCCGGTTGTACCTTCGCAAGGTTCGGTAGGGGCATCGGGCGATTTGGCTCCACTGGCTCATTTGTTTTTGCCGCTTATCGGGCACGGCAAAGTATGGTTCAACAACGAGCAAAAACATGCTGCCGAAGTATTGATGTATTTCAACCTAAAACCGTTGGAGCTTGGTCCTAAAGAAGGTTTGGCATTGATTAATGGTACGCAGTTTATGTTGGCACATGCCGTTTTGCTGGCCGAGCGCTTTCAGAATTGCCTCGATAATGCCGATGTTATTGCTGCTATGAATCTCGAAGCTATGCTGGGCTCGGTTAAAAGTTTCGATAACGAACTACACAAATTGAGGCCATACTCGGGCAGTATATATGTGGCCGAGCGAATTCGCATTTTGTTGCAGAACTCCGAAATAGTTGAGTCACATGCCAATTGTCATCGTGTGCAGGATCCGTATTCGCTGCGCTGCATCCCGCAGGTTCACGGTGCTTCGCGTAATGCATGGTTGCACCTCAAAGAAACACTGCTTGTTGAAATGAACTCGGTAACCGATAATCCGATTATTTTCAACGAGCATAAAACCATAACAGGCGGACACTTTCATGGTCAGCCCATTGCTATGCCTATCGATTATGCTGCTCTGGCTGCTGCCGAGTTGGGCAACATTGCCGATAGGCGCATTTTTCTGTCGATGATGGAAAGTGTACCCGGGCTTCCAAAGCTTTTGATGGAACATACCGGATTGAACTCCGGTTTCATGATTTCGCAATATACAAGCGCAGCTTTGGTGTCCGAAAACAAAACGCTGTGTTTTCCTGCCAGTGCCGATAGCATTCCTACGTCGTTGGGACAGGAAGACCACGTGAGCATGGGGGCTGTAGGTGCCCGTAAAGCACTTCGGATAATTGATAATCTTGAAAAAATATTGGGCATTGAACTATTGACTGCTTCGCAAGGATTCGAATTCAGAAAGCCACTTAAGTCAGGAGTGTTAATGGATGCATGTCACGATATGGTTCGCTCGAATATTGAATTTGCTACCGAAGATCGCATTTTTGCTTACGATATTGAAAAGGCCATTGACCTTATCCGCTCAAAACAACTCATTGAGGTGATTAGACAAATGGCTGAAAAACATCAGATTAACATTAAAAACGAAAGCCATGAAATATTCGGAATTTATTGAAAAGTATGCTAATCATCCGCGCTATGTTGCACCACGTGGCAATGTTTTGCATGCCAAAAGCTGGCAAACCGAAGCGCCGTTGCGTATGTTACTGAACAATCTCGATCAGGCTGTGGCCGAAGATCCTGCCAATTTGATTGTTTATGGCGGAACAGGTCAAGCGGCACGAAACCCCGAAGCAGTGCTTAGAATTATTGAGCTTTTGCTGGAGCTCGATGAAAACCATAGTTTGTTGGTACAGTCGGGAAAACCGGTAGGGGTAGTACGTAGTCACCCGCAAGCGCCCAGGGTACTGATTGCCAACAGTAATTTGGTGCCGGCTTGGGCCAATTGGCAACATTTCGAGGATTTGAAAAAACGTGGGTTGATAATGTACGGCCAAATGACCGCCGGAAGTTGGATTTACATTGGCTCACAAGGAATACTGCAAGGTACTTACGAAACATTTGTTGAGTGCGGGCGCAAATATTTTGG
>JAFGAF010000348.1 GCA_016933815.1 Prolixibacteraceae bacterium | reverse complement strand
GCTGTTGGAATTGGCGGCGACCCCGTACACGGACTCAACCACATTGATGTAATTAGGATGTTTGAAGAAGATCCAGAAACTGAGGCCATAGTGCTAATTGGTGAAATTGGTGGCAACGACGAAGAAATTGCTGCCGAGTACATCAAATCGAATGTGAGCAAACCCGTTGCAGCCTTTATTGCTGGTGCATCGGCACCCAAAGGCAAGCGCATGGGGCATGCCGGAGCAATCATAAGCGGATCGAAAGGCACGGCCCAAAGTAAAATAAAAGCGCTTAGCGATGCCGGTGTGCTGGTAGCCCGTACTGCTGCCGACATTGGCCACATGATGTGCATTGCCCTTCGCGAACGTACCGGACGTTGCCATTGCAACAATGCTGCCGATTGCCGCTATTAAAAACACATAACGATTAAACAAAGGCTTTTCAATAAAATAGAAGCTATTTACATATAGTTTAACCTATTTATCAGAAATAAAACCTCCATTTTGAAAAAAAATGCCCATTTTCGCATTCAATTTATAATGAATAGAAAATGGCCAACATTTGTATTGTCATTCCGTTTTATAACGAGGCTGCCCGATTCGATCTGGCTGCATTTAACCGGTTTTACACCTCGAATACCAACTGTTATTTTTGTTTGGTAAACGATGGCAGCACCGACAATACCGAAGCAATGCTTAAAAATGCAGGCACAACTGAACGTGCCATGCTTATTAATGTTGAACAAAACAGTGGCAAAGCCGAAGCCATTAGAACCGGAATGCTTTATGCAAAAAAGTGGCAAAACTTCGATCATTTTGCATATATCGATGCTGATTTCTCAGCCCCTCTCGATTCAATTCCCTACCTGATTGACAGTGCCCAAGGTGCTTCATTCATTATTGGATCGAGGTTAATGATTTTAGGCAAAAAAATTATCCGCAATAATTTCAGGCATTACACCGGTCGTATTTTTGCAACCTTGGCTTCCGAGATACTTAAACTACCAATTTACGACACCCAGTGCGGCGCAAAGGTTTTTGGCAAACAACATATCGACACCGCTTTTAGCGAAGCCTTTAAAACAACATGGCTGTTCGACCTTGAAATTATAATGCGTTTAGTGAAAAAAGATGGATGGCAAGGATTTAAAGCTTTTGCAACCGAAGTTCCACTTTACGAATGGATCGAAAAAGGAGGCTCTAAAGTAAAACTATCGTACATGTTCCGCCTGCCATTCGACTTATTAAAAATCAGAAGAAAATATGGAAAGGCCAACTAAGAATTTAGCAGGAACCGTTACGCACATTATATTGAGTCTATTACTTGTTTACCTGACTTTTGGGAAAATTATACCCGAAATAAACAATGTGTACTTCAGCAAAAACGGCGATGGTTTCAGAACATATTACGGCATGTATTACCATGCAGAATACGACTCGAGCTATCACCAAATTGGCGCAATGAACTACCCCTACGGCGAATTGCTAAATTTTACCGATTGCCAACCACCTGTATCAAACAGCATCCGCTTTATTTCTAACAACATAACCGACATTACAGCATACACAACCGGCATCAACAACGGCTTAATGATACTGTCGATGATTTTGGCCTCGATATTCATTTTTCTAATTCTGAAAAAACTGAAATTAAGTTGGTGGTTTGCATCGCCTGTAGCACTTTCAATTGTATTTTTGTCGCCCCAAATACAGCGCATGGGCGGTCATTTCTCGCTTTCGTGGATGTTTTGGATCCCGCTTTCGATTTACCTTCTAATGCGTTTTAACAAAAAAGAATCGTGGGCAACAAGTATAATT
>JAFGAF010000347.1 GCA_016933815.1 Prolixibacteraceae bacterium | reverse complement strand
TAAGAAACAAAATTACCAGTTAATGGGCATTGCCGGGGTAAGCCATAAAAGCATGTCCGAAATTAAAAATGGCTATGGCTATATGCTAAACTTTAGCAAAATTAACGGTAAGGTGCGTTATATGGCTCAACGTACAGTTTACAATAATTCTCTCGACATTAACGATTTGGGCTACTTGCAGCGAAACAATGTAAGCGAAAACAGGGCGCAATTAAGTTATCAGATAAACGATCCGTTTTCAATTTTCAAAAGTATTTATGCTCATGTCGAAATAGAAAATGAGCGATTGTTCAAACCTTCGAACCAAATTGGAAACGAATTGGGAGCATGGGGAAGTGCAACTTTTAAAAATAACTGGTGGACGGGTATTTATTATGGATATCAATTTGCCGAAAACGACTTTTTTGAGCCCCGTTCAAGTAATCATCGGTTTTACGTTGTGCCTGCCCATCAGGTTTGCGAAGTGAATTTTAATACCGACAGCAACAAAAAGATATCGTTGAACAGTAATGTTGGCGCTTATTTTATGCAGGAGCCTGGGCGGTGGGGCAACTGGAGTTATTTTAATATTTGGTGGAAAGTTACTCCGGGTTTAAATATCAGTTACAATTTTTCAGTCGATAACGAACACAACGCAAAGGGCTTTGTCGAATCGTTCAGTAACGACTCAATTTTTTTCAGTAACTACCAACGTGAAACTTTTGTTAACACCATTTCGGTGAATTATTACATCAACACTCGTTTGGGTATCGATTTCAGGGCAAGGCATTACCGTTCGATAGCCAATTATGATCAAATGTTGCTTTTGCTCGATAAAAACGGATATTTGCAGCCCCATAGCGAAAACGGCAATAACCCCGATGTGAACTTCAATGCATTTAACATCGACATGGGTATAAAATGGGAATTTGCACCCGGCAGCGAATTGTCAATTGCTTGGAAAAATGCCATAAGTACCGAAAACGATCAGGTAAATTTGAAGCACGGAAAAAACCTGCTGAATACCTTAAAGGCAAAGCAGGTAAACACCATTTCGGTAAAACTTTTGTACTACCTCGATGTAAACCGCTTAATCAAAAAGGTTTAGTGAATGTTAACACAATTCAATAAGGGCATCAACTACTTTAGCAGCACCCTCGAAAACAGTGTTTATCGACGAGTCGAGCATGTAGCAAGGTGTGCTTACAATTTTGTTTTTGGTGTCGATAACAATTTCGGAACCAAGTGCTTGTTGGTGTTGGCCTCCTAAGCTTTCAATTGCTGCAATAGTATCTTGATCGGTGCCAATGGTAAGCTTGGCATTGGGTATTAATGCCGAAATGAGTACCGGCGAAATACAAAGGGCGCCAATGGGTAATCCTGCTTTGTGGGCACTTTTTACTGTGTTTTCAACAATTGGGTTTACCAAAAAGTCGGCACCATCGATGGCAAATGTGCAAAGGTTTTTGGCCACACCAAAGCCACCCGGAAAAATTATGGCATCGAAATCTACGGGAACAAATGTTTTTAATGCTTTAATATTGCCACGAGCAATGCGTGCAGCTTCGGCAAGTACATTGCGGGTTTCGTTCATCACCTCGCCGTTGAGGTGGTTCACCACGTGAAATTGGTTAATGTCGGGGGCAAAACATTGATAGCTGGCTCCGGCTTTTTCGATGGCCAAAAGAGTCGCAACCGCTTCGTGTATTTCGGCACCATCGTAAACGCCGCATCCGGCCAATACAACAGCAAATTTTTTATTGATCATTTTAATAGTTTGTATAGTGTAAATTTCCGAATAGTGAAACAACTGTTGTGCTTTGTGCACCGGAGTTGAGTTTCAGATTTTCTTTTCTGAATTCAAAACTAAATAAAAAAAATTCGTTTTGCAATTTATAAATACTAATGATTAAGTGATTTGAAAAAAAAGGATATATTTGCCGTTCAGTAAAAAAAAGCTTGTAAAAGAATTAATAAAATTTTAAAAAAATGCAGAATAAAGGAGCTATAAGGCTATTTGCAATTTTGCTGGCTTTGGTCTGTGTATATCAGTTAACGTTCACCTTTAAATCGAATCAGGTTGAACGCAAAGCAGCTGAATATGCCCAGGGCGACGAAGCCTTAAAAAACCGTTATCTCGATTCAATTTCGACCGAAACGGTTTATAACTTTTTAGGTATCAGAAAATATACCTACCGCGAAGTTAAAATGAGGGAAATCAACCTTGGCCTCGACTTAAGGGGCGGTATGAACGTTACCCTCGAAGTGTCGGTGGCCGATTTGGTGAAAGCCTTATCGAATTTCAGTAACGACGAAACTTTCAATAAAGCAATCGAAATTGCTCGTGAACGTCAGGAAGATACTCAGGACGATTTTATTGTGTTATTTGGAAATGCTTACGAAGAGCTCGATCCTAACGCTAAGTTGGCGGCTAATTTTTTAACTCCCGAGTTAAAAGACCGCATAAACTTTAACTCAACCAACGCGCAAGTTTTGGATGTGATACGTGAGGAAGCCGATGCTGCTATCGACAATTCATTCAATATTTTGCGTGCCCGTATCGACCGTTTTGGTGTGGCTCAGCCCAACATCCAAAAATTGTCGCAACGTGGCCGTATTTTAATTGAATTACCTGGTGTAAAAGATAAAGACAGGGTGCGTAACCTTTTGCAAGGAACGGCTTCGCTCGAGTTTTGGGAAACTTACGAGAACCAGGAGGTTTATCCGTATTTGCTCGAAGCTAACCAAATTATTAAAGAGTTGAACGTTGTTTCGGAAACTGCCAACGAAGAGCAAGCCGAACAAGTTGAAGGCGAAGAACAAGTTGCCGAAGTAGCTGATGAACTTGCTGATTCGACTGAGGCCGATGAGCTTTCGTTACTCGACGAGCTGGCTGCCGATGGCGATTCGATCACCGATAATGCCGATCTTGTAAAAGATTATCCTTTGTTTTCAGTGCTTACACCAAATGTTAACAACCAAGGTCAGTTATTCCAAGGCCCTGCAATTGGTGTTGCTCATTACAGGGATACCGCTGCTGTGAACAGCTATTTAAATATGTCTGCCGTTCGTGCTGCCATTCCAAGGGATATGATTTTCCGTTGGCAGATGAAAGCTTTCGATCCCGAAGGAAATTTCTATCAGCTTATTGCCCTTAAAGTTACAACCCGCGATGGCCGTGCCCCGCTCGATGGTGGTGTGATTACCGATGCCCGTCAGGACTTTGGTCAAACACAAGCTTCGGCCGAGGTTAACATGAACATGAACAGCGAAGGTGCTAAAGTTTGGGCGCGCATGACCAAAGAAAACCTTGGTCGCTCAATTGCTATTTTGCTCGACGATTACGTGGTTTCGTACCCAACGGTACAAAGCGAGATTACCGGTGGCCGTTCAAATATTACCGGAAACTTTACTGTTGAAGAAGCAAAAGACTTGGCCAACATGCTCAAATCGGGTAAAATGCCGGCGAAAGTCGATATTGTTGAAGAATATGTTGTTGGTCCGTCGCTTGGTAAAGAATCGATCAACTCAGGTATGTGGTCGTTTGCCATTGCCTTTGTTTTGGTGCTTGCCTACATGATGCTCATTTACAGTTACCATGCAGGTGCTGTTGCTAACGTAGCCTTGCTGGCCAACTTGTTCTTTATTATTGGTGTGCTGGCTTCGTTTGGTGC
>JAFGAF010000037.1 GCA_016933815.1 Prolixibacteraceae bacterium | reverse complement strand
TTATTTGCAGTTAGCAAAACCTTTGCCTGAGGATATTCTGCTGTAGTATAAGCTTTTATAATTACCTTATTGCCCTCAAGCTCCAAATTCACCATTGCTTCTTTGCTTGCATTTTTTACTGCTCCCAAATCGCGGTAAGGCATGAAATACTGACTGAAGGTTTTTTCTTCACCAGGCATCAACCACGAAAAATCGGGTTGGTTATCGGTATAAACGCCACACATCAATTCAATATATGGACCGTCTTCATCGGTCAGATTGCGGTCCCAGGCTTGTCCAAAATCGCCATTGCCCCAGGTCCATTGCTTTTTGCCCGGAGAAATATGGTGATTGGCAACATGTAGCAATCCCCCTTTGCTGTCGTTTTCATAGCCCCCAACAAAATTGTATTTCGATTTAATGGCCATATACGATGTAGGCACAGGTATATTTTTGTAGCGCGAAATATCGATCCCCGGCGAATAATCAACCTTGTAATAGGTGCCGGTTGCAATGGGGAATGAAGACACATCACGTTTACCATGATCAAAAACGGCGTTTACATCGGGAGGGAATACCGACTGGTAATGATCGTTTACCTTAACAGCTGGATTGGCCCACCAAAGAAAAGTTTGCGGAACATTGGTGCGGTTATAAAGTTTGACCTTTATCTCAAGGTAGGCTTTGTTGGGATACAATGTAAAGCCTGCCATGCCTTTAGTACGAAACATACGTTCTATTTCGCTGCACCACACCGTTACACTTCCATCGTTATTTTTTTCGATGCAAAAATCAGTAGCATCGTAGGTGGTAGGACGGTGATGCTGAGGCCAGTTAAATTCAATACCTCCCGATATCCACGGACCGGTTAAACCTACCAATGCCGGTTTAATAACCTTGTTATAATAAACAAAATGGCGCTGTTTCATTTTGTCGTAAGCCATCTGAACCCTTCCACCCAACTGAGGGAGTATCATTATTTTCAAATAATCATTTTCCAAAAATACAGCCTGCCACTTTTTATCGGTTTTTTCATCGTATATTTTTTCAATCACCGGATAGGGATAAACCACCCCACTGCTACCCTGATAAACCCGCTTTTCTAAAAACATTGGGTTTTTTTCAGGCTTACCAATCTCGTATGTAGGAATTATTACTTCCTCCTGCCAGGCTCTTACTTCCATTTTATTTTAAATGAATTATACTTTATTTGATTGATACAAAATCAGTTTAAAAGTGATTTTACATGTTCGCTTCGTATTTAAATTATGGATTATCATTCACATACGAATTCCATCCTTCGCGATGTTTAACTTCAAAAAGTTCATGAAAAACATCAAAACCAACCGAATAACTTGGCTTAAAATCTGCTGAATTCATATATTCAACAATACTGTTGTAAAGTTGCTTAGCAACCGTACGGTTTTCCAAATCGGATATAAGGTCGATACTGCACACCATTATTTTACCTTCACCAACATTGGCTTCGAACAACATGGCCAGCCT
>JAFGAF010000036.1 GCA_016933815.1 Prolixibacteraceae bacterium | reverse complement strand
GTTCAGGGCGCAAACAATACCCAAGGAAGTGTTGAATTTGTTAACAACAACGATCCATACAATTTCATCCGCGACGGGAAATGGCACCGCATTTCAGTTCCGTTAAACAGCTTGGTTGCAAAAGGGCTCGACCTTTCGGCTTGTGGAAATGTTTTTACAATGAGCGGAAGTAACATAAGCGACATTGCTGTTGACGATATCTACTTTTCGGAAAATGCCGGCAATATCGGAAATGCAAACATTTGCTACCCGGTAAGCTTATCGGTAACGCCCAAAAACCCGAGCATAAAAACAAATACCTCGCAACAATTTACAGCTACAGCTACCGATCAGTTTGAAAACAATACCGATGCATTTGTTGTATGGAAATCCGATGGCGGAACCATTAGTGAAACAGGTCGTTTCAGTTCTGAGACTGAAGGCACTTACAATATTTGGGCTAGTATCGAACAATTGTCCGATTCAACCACAATTAAAGTCGAACAAAAAAATACATTTAAAAATTCAGCACTTGCCAATGTTGAAATATTCTACTGGCCCAAACAACAAAAACTGATTGTTGATCAACTTGAGCCTTCGTGCACAGTATCGGTTTTCAATAACTCGGGAAGAATAATTTATAGGGCAAAAGCAGAATCCACAACACTGAATATCGATCTGTCTCAGTACCCTGCATCAATTTATCTGGTTACAGTTGAAAATAACGATTTCGTTGTCCACCGTAAGATAGCCTCATATTAACCTGAGTTCGACATAAAAATTTTGGTTCAGAACGCTTATAAATTGTAAGGTCCAACTAAATTTCAATTGTAATAGCGAGCTATTTTAATTGAAATTTGGGCAGAAGATTGCTGTTTTTAAGTGTTAGAAAACAAAGCTTTGCATAAAAAGCCGATCTTCTACGTTAAATTTATCGAGCTAGCTCGCTAGCCCTGCCCCCGATAGCTATCGGGGTGCCTTGAATATCTGCTTTTTATTGCAATCTGAACTCGAAATTTTAAATCGAACTCAGGTTATTAGGGATTTATTAAGCTTTATCAAGATTGATTCGGTTAATAACCCGAAACGAGTCTGATGTGACGGATAACTTCGCCCGATTTGATAAAAGTACCGTTTGAGCAACCGGTTACATTGCAAAAGGTTATAGCATTGTTGTAGTTCAACCTTGGCGTAAGGCCAACCACAACCATTTCGGCATCGGGGCTGCAATTGCAGTTCACCAATTTTTCAAATGCAGTTCCGCAATGAGGGCAATAAAGCTCGTCCTTAGCGCCTTGTTTAAGCTCACCACTGATCATCACTTTATCGAAATCGCCTTCAACAGCCGAAATTACAAAT
>JAFGAF010000346.1 GCA_016933815.1 Prolixibacteraceae bacterium | reverse complement strand
TTTATCGACGAGGTGTCCATTGGCCACGCGCTTGTTGCCGATGCCTTGTATTTTGGACTCGAAAATACAATTCAAAAGTATTTAAACTGTTTAATAATAGGTAAATAGAAAGTTTTGGGTTTGTTTTACCGCGATATTGGGAAAGGTTTTCCTGTAGTTATTTTGCATGGTTTGTACGGTTCGTCCGACAATTGGCTGCCCATTGGTCGTATGTTGGCCGAAAAGTTCAGGGTAATTATGGTCGATTTGCGCAATCACGGTGCTTCGCCACATTATAAAACGCACCTTTATGCCGATATGGTTACCGATTTGGCCTGGTTGTTTCACGAACTCGAACTCGAAAAAGCTCATTTGCTTGGGCACAGCATGGGCGGTAAGTTGGCAATTGCTTTTGCTGCCGATTATCCCGAAAAGATTCAATCGTTAATCGTTGTCGATATTGCACCTAAAAATTACCTGAAAACTCCAGCCTCGGCAGTTCAGTACGATTTTCATAAACGCCTGTTAAATACCCTTTGTCAAATCGATATCTCAAAATTAAAAAACAGGGGCGAAATTGATCAAGCATTGGAGGAAGGCATTCCCGAAACAATTGTACGTCAGTTTATATTGAAGAATGTTTATCGCGAAAACGGATTGTTCAAATGGAAAATTAACGTTGAAGTACTTCGCCAAAGTTTAGACCATATCATCAGTGGTGTCGATGCCGACGATTATGCCGATCGGATACCAATATTAAATTATCGGGTACTTTTTATTAAAGGAGCTTTGTCGGGCTATATTGGTAACGACGATATTCCGATTATTCAAAAAATGTACCCCGAGGCAAGGATCGAAACGATTGAAAATGCATCGCATTTGCTTCATGCCGAAAAACCAAGCGAATTTCAAATTATAGTAATGACTTTTTTGGCTGCAATACGCTAACATAATTTCAGCAAAAATATTTGGTAAAATGAGTGGTTTAATTCAAAAAAATATATTTTTGTGGGCAATTGAAAAAAATAGAACTAACAATGGTTAAAAATAAAAATTCAAAACAAGCCGATAGCTTTAAAGATGTTGAAGAGGCTTTGACCAAAACAGAACAATTTCTCGAGAGTCACCTGAATGTGGTAATTTATGCTGTTATAGCAATAGTTGTAATAATATTGGGTGTATTGGGCATTCAGCGTTTTTATGTAGGGCCGCGCAATGCCGAAGCTCAGGAGCAAATGTTTGCAGCTCAGGATTACTTCAGCGAGAATAATTTCGAGTTAGCTGTTAATGGCGATGGTGTGTCGTTAGGTTTTCTCGACATAATCGATAACTACGGATCGACAAAAGCAGGTAAACTGGCACGTTATTATACCGGTATTTCTTATTTGCACATGGGCGAGTTCCAAATGGCTGTCGATAATTTAAAGAAATTTAAAACCGACGATATGTTGTTGGCTCCTTTGGCTAAGTCGGCTTTAGCCGATGCCTATGTCGAAATGGAAGACTACAGCAAGGCAATTAGTGCATACAACGATGCTTTGTCGACAGGTAAAGACGAATTCAGTACTCCAAGCATTATGCTCAAATTGGCTTTGGCATACGAAGCTGATGGAAAAAAAGAGAAAGCGCTTGAAACATTGAAACAATTAAAATCGGATTATCCGAACAACAGCGAGGCTTTAAGTGTTGAAAAAGGCATAGCCCGTTTGAATCAATAAGGAATCAAATCAATTCGGAAATATACAAAAGCGGGCGGCTATTTATAGCCAGCCCGTTTTTTCATCACACAAAACGACTGAGAATGGCAACAAAAAATTTATCTGATTACGATCTTTCATCGGTTCCATCGGCAAAAGCGATGAAATTTGGTATTGTAGTTTCGGAATGGAACTATCAAATAACCGGCGCACTTGCCCAAGGCGCATTCGATACCTTGGTTAAGCACGGTGCTTTGGAAGAAAACATCATTGTTAAACATGTACCTGGCAGCTTTGAGCTTACTTTGGGTGGCCAGTTTTTGGCCGAATATACCGATGTTGATGCAATTTTACTCCTGGGGTGCGTAATACAAGGCGAAACTCGACACTTCGATTTTATTTGCCAAGGTGTTACACAAGGTGCAACCCAATTGAATTTGGATTACAGTTTGCCTGTAATTTTTGGTGTTTTAACAACCGATAACGAACAGCAGGCAATCGACAGGGCAGGCGGCAAGTTGGGCAATAAAGGCGACGAAGCGGCCGTGACTGCCATTAAAATGGTGGCCTTACAAAAAAGTCTCGAGGGTGAAATTGAGGAATAAACCGAAATTTCACACAAAAAATAGCGCAAATCAGCCGAGCAAACTATAGCACGGCTGATTTTTTTTGCTGTTTTGTACAATCGATTGCACAAATTTTGTACTTTTGTGTCGTGGAAAATAAAAAAACAACCATACACGATATTGCCGCGCATTTAAATATGTCGGCATCAACGGTTTCGAGGGCCCTTGGTAATTATCCGCGCATCAGTAAAAAAACACGCGAGCTGGTTCAGCAAACTGCCCGAGAGTTGAATTATCGTCCTAACCAATTGGCTTCAAACTTACGAAAAGGAAAAGGAAAGCTAATCGGGGTGATTATTCCACGCATCAACCGCCATTTTTTTTCGCACGCCATTGCCGGTATGGAAACCATCACCAATCCGTCAGGTTACAATTTAATGATTTGTCAAACCAACGAGGATGCCGAAAGCGAGCAACAAAGCTTGCAAACGCTTATTGGTAACAGGGTTGATGGCATAATTGTGTCGATGGCCTCGGGTACCAAAAACTTTTCACATTTCGAACAGGCTGTGAATGAGGGGGTGCCCTTGGTTTTTTTCGACCGTTACAACGAACAGGTTGAAGCCGACAGGGTGGTGAACGACAATTTTTCGGGCGCTTACGAAGTTACTAAACATTTAATTGATCAGGGGTACAAACGAATTGTGCATTTTGCAGGGCCACAGCATATTAATGTTTATTTTCACAGGTATCTTGGGTACAAAAAAGCATTGGAGGAGTCGGGCTTATATTTTGAACCCGATTTTCTTGTGTCTGATTGTTTAACCCGTGCTCGTGGCGAATCGATTGCACAAAAAATGATCGATGATGCTAATTTGCCCGATGCCATATTTTCGGCCAGCGATTATTCTGCTTTGGGTGCCTTGTTGGTTTTCAAAAAAAATGGAATTAAAATTCCTCAGCAATTGGGTATTGCAGGTTTTGCCAACGAACCTTTTACCGAGTTTGTCGATCCTCCAATGACTACACTCGAGCAGTTTAGCGAAGAAATTGGCCAAAGTGCTGCCCGAATGCTCATTGATCGTCTCGAAAATGCACACCCCAAAAAATATACAAGCACAGTTAGCTTTAAACCGAAGCTGATTGTTCGCGATTCGACATTACGAACAAAAAATAAATAATTATGACAGTAAAAACAGAGAACCGTTATGCAGTTCATCCTGCCGATTTTAAAAACTACGATACACAACGTATTCGTAAAGAGTTTTTGGTCGAGAATGTAATGGTTAACGATCAAATATCGCTAACCTACTCACATTACGATCGTTACATTGTTGGTGGGGCTGTGCCTCAAAGCAAAACTTTAGCTCTTGATGTATTTGATGAACTTAAAGCTGAGTTTTTTCTCGAACGCCGCGAAATGGGTATCATCAATATTGGAGGCCCCGGTAAAGTACGTACATCTGATAACGTTTATGCATTGGGCTACAAAGATGCGCTTTACCTTGGCCGTGGTACTAAAAATGTTGTTTTTGAATCGGACAACAGCCAAAACCCTGCGCGTTTTTATATCAATTCGGCACCGGCGCACAAGGAGTTGCCAAGTAAGCTCTTAACCTTGGCCGATGCCAATGTGTTGAAAATGGGTACGTTGCAAACATCAAACGAAAGGCAAATCAATCAGTTGCTCATCAATACCGTTGTTGAAACTTGTCAGCTACAGATGGGTATGACTGAGTTAAAACCCGGAAGCGTGTGGAATACCATGCCGGTGCATACCCACAGCCGCCGTATGGAAGCTTATTTTTATTTCGAAGTGCCTAAAGGTCAGGCTATATGTCACTTTATGGGGCAGCCCGATGAAACCCGTCACATTTGGATGAAAAACGAACAGGCTGTTTTGTCGCCTTCATGGAGCATACACAGTGCTGCCGGTACATCAAATTACATTTTTATTTGGGGTATGGCTGGCGAAAACCTCGATTATACCGATATGGATGTACGTCAGCCCGATGAATTGATGTAAAAAAAGTATGCAATACGTTTCGAAATACGAGCAAATGCCGGTAACAAAGGTTAACGATACCTATGAGCGCCGTTGGGTGAAAACCGATAAGTTGATGTTAGTAAATGCCGAGTTTACCGATGGACCTTGCGATAAACCCGATCCGTTTCATTCTCATCCGCATGAACAAGTTTCGTACATGGCCGATGGCGAAGTTTATCTTTTTGTTGCCGACGAAGAAAAAGTACACCTAAAATCAGGCGATAAATTTGCCATACCGCCCAACGTACCCCATACCATACAGCGCTTAACATCGTTTGTGAGAATTATTGATTGTTTTACTCCTGTACGTGAAGATTTCTTGTAGTGCATGGGTGTAATGTGTTTAAAATAAACAGCTTAATTAAAATATTTGAATTATGAATATCGATATTGAAAAATTATACGACTTAACAGGTAAAGTGGTACTTGTTACAGGCGGAACTCACGGAATTGGCATGGCCATTGGCAAAATGCTGGGTAA
Source organism: Prolixibacteraceae bacterium (assembly GCA_016933815.1). Classification (GTDB taxonomy): domain Bacteria; phylum Bacteroidota; class Bacteroidia; order Bacteroidales; family Prolixibacteraceae; genus Roseimarinus. Next base: position 568 of record JAFGAF010000346.1, on the reverse strand, counting down.
AGCAGGTGCTAAAGTTTGCGTGAACGATTTACAGGAAGAGCGTTTGGCTGCATGCAAGGCCGAGTACGCCAACGATGGTGTTGATGTATTTACGCTTGTTTTCGATGTTACAAACGAAAACGAAGTGGATAAGGGTATTGCAAAAATTGAAGCCGAAGTTGGCCCTGTCGATATTTTGGTCAACAACGCCGGAATTATTAAGCGAATACCCATACTCGACATGCCTGTTGCCGATTTTAAACAAGTTATTGATGTTGATTTGGTTGCCCCACTTATTGTTGCTAAAAGGGTAGTGCCCGGAATGATTGAACGCCGTAGTGGCAAAATCATCAATATGTGTTCAATGATGAGCATTTACGGGCGCAACAGTGTTTCGGCTTATGCTGCGGCAAAAGGCGGGCTCAAGCTGCTAACCGAAAACATGACTTGCGAATGGGCAAAATACAACATTCAGGTGAATGGCATTGGCCCGGGTTACATAGCTACTTCGCAAACAGCTCCTATTCGTGAAAATGGCCACCCCTTTAACGACTTGGTAATGACCCGCACACCTGCCGGCCGGTGGGGC
>JAFGAF010000345.1 GCA_016933815.1 Prolixibacteraceae bacterium | reverse complement strand
TTTGCCCCCAATTGTCATAGGAATAACGGTTTCTTCCGATCGGAGTTTAGTAAGCATTTTTATAAGTTCTTTGCGCTCTTCTGAACCTGGAGCATAAGTTTTTACTGGTTCGTTTTTTGCAATAGGTACTTTGAAAAATCCGTTAGGCATAATAAGCTGTATTATTGAGTTAATAAATTGATTATCTGCAATATTGATTACCCAAAGTTAATTGTAATGTTTTATAAAAACGCTAATAAAAATCACCGATGAAGGTCATGCAATTGCACAAAAAAAAGTGGCTGCATACAAATTGCAACCACTTTTGATGTATTAACCTTAATTGTTTAGAGTGTTTAAGCTGTGCGATGGCTGTTCGATTCGTTATAGAAAGCTAAACCAACAGCTAGTAAAAAAATTCCAAATGCTATTGCTAAATAAATCATACATACCTCTCTTTCTTTTTATAAAGATTCTATTCGTGTGTGTTTTGTAATTCAAAAATAAGACAAAAACATCCGAAATACAAAAAATACCGCAATTGTTTGATGAATGGCAGGTTTGTGATGATAAAAGTTGCTATTTTGTTGACAAAAATTATTGTTCTTAGATTTCAAAAAACTGTTATTTTTAATGTTTTGAAACGATATTGTAAAATACTTTTGAATTATTCTCAAAACAATGTTTAAACTATTATAAAATTGATGGCATATTATTTGAAAACTATTGATTAAATTTTTTAAGTTTAACCTTTAAACCAAATTGAATACATATTTTTAGTAAAGAGTAGTGTAAATTGAAAAGAAAAAGCAGCATAAGTAAGTTTAAATGAGATTGTTTTTATTAAAGTAAATGCAAAAAAAACTTAAAACATTTTGCATATGCTGAATTCTAAATTAAATTTGACATTTTAACTTTTTACTGGTTTTTGATTTTTATTGTTAATATTTTGTTTTCAGTGTGGTTTTGCTACAAAATGAATTAGTATGAGGAATGTATTTATATTCAGTGTAATACTATTATGTATTGCAGTTTCAAATAAGGTGTTTGCCCAAAACAGTGTAATGCGAACTCCCGGTAAATACCTGATGCCAATGGACAATGCTTCTGCATCATTTCCGGGCAACGATAAAAAAGAGGGAGATTTGTGGGTTGTTTTTTCCGACAGGCCCGATAATCCATTGTATTCCGATAAAGGCTGTAAAAATGCATCGGGACAAAAGCTTCGTTTCATGGAGTCTCTTTATGTTGTCGAAGAAAGTGATAAATCGATAAAAGTTGTATCTATAAATGATGCCGACATGCGTGGCTCATTGGTATCGGGAGCATCGTCGAGAGCTGCATGGGTGCCAAAAGAAAATATGCTTTTATGGAAAACCTGTTTGAAAACCCGCGATGTTAACCTGCCTGAATTTAAAGATGGTATTTTTAACAAAAAAGCCATGGTGTTGAATATTATTTCAAGCAGCCAACGCGAAATTCGTGTGCCTGAATATTATTCTCATCCTCGTTGCAGTCCGGGCGATTCAATCAATTCGGCTTTGGTTTATCAAATCAACTATGTTTATAAGGAAACACCTACAGCCTATTTGTTGGCCGATGTTCCTACTATTAACGATATTCAACGCGATGCGGCTCGTGTTAAAGGTTGGGTGCTTAAATCGCAAACTACTGCTTGGAACCACCGGTTGGCTTTTGAAGTAAATTGGGATAAATCCGCAGTTGATGAACGTAAAGCCAAGGGCAAAAGAGCCAAGATCACTGCAGATAACAACGGTGGTGCAACTATATTTCAAGAAAAATCGACTTATTACTCCCGTCGCGATATTGGTGAAGTTGACCGCTTCCCCGTGTTGGATGTTATCAATGGATCAACAAAGGTTGGGGTAATTGGCGATTTACGTTCCGAAGACGGCAAAACAATGAGTAGCGATGAGTTTGCAAAAATTAAACATGTTATCGACTCAATGTCGGGTGCTTTACGCAATGTGAATATAATGTTCGTTGTTGATGCTACCAGTAGCATGATTCCATATTCGCGGGCAATACAGGATGCTATTACCAAATCGGTACGCGAATTTATGAAAAGCCAAAACCATTATCGCTTTGGTTTGGTTCTTTACCGCGATATTACCGAAGGCAACTCAAACCTTGTACAAGCTACTCGCGACCTTTCATCGAATTACAATGGACTCAACAGTCAGTTGGCAAGATACATGGTGCCTACTTTCAACCGTTGCAACCCCGATCCCGAAGAGGCCGTATTTTATGCAATGAAAGATGCAATTAACCGTTTTGACCCACCAGCAGGCGAATCGAACTTTCTGATTTTGATCGGCGATGCAGGAAGCCACAACCGGCAAACTTATCAGGATTGCAACGGACAACAACACCCCGATCCCACAAATGTTACCGAAGAGGAACTGGCGACATTAATGGCAGCTAAAAATGTCAATTTGTTTGCTTATCAGGTGAATCATCATGTAACACTCGATTTAAAACCGGCATACGACGCTTTCAGAACTCAGGTTGAAAGCTTAATGGTTAAAGTGGCGCAAAAACGATCGAACGATGCAAGCAGCATGCCAGCTTCAGAGATATTGACAAAAAATAGCAATGTGGTAGAAATTACCAACGAAGGCGGGATACCCGGATTTTTCAAAATGGCTCCCGATGGCGGAAGTATTCACCCAACCGTATTTTTGAATGATTTAACCGGTGGCTTGCAATTGATCGATCAAAAAGTTGATTATCAGCTCGAAGCTATTTCGGAATATCTCAATGGTAAAGTACGTGCCGACCATGCTAAGCAACTAAATGCCTTTATTCAAAAACTCGAAGCACAGAATATATCGTCAGATAAACTCGATTTGGTTTTCCAAAAAAATGGGCAGGTTTACAATGTTGGTTATACCAAACGCATTGAGCCCGGTATGAAATACCCTGTTTATCAGGATGTATTGTTAATGTCGCAGGAGGATTTATTGGCAATAAAGCATTCGCTCGAAAGATTGATACCAACCGACGAACTTTCGCTTCCGCCCAATGAGTCGAGGTCGTACATTGTTTATGGATGGGGCGAAATTTTAAGCGATATTTTGGGCTATTTTCCCAAAGGCAACGAGGCAATCGATACCCTTAGTCTCTATACTTTATCGGCAATTTTAACCGGATGGGGCGGAAAAGAAAAATACAAAGACATTAAACTGTTCGATGTAACTTCGCCCGATTTGTTTCCCGACGAAATGCTCTATGAATACCTTATTGACTGGTGTGTTACCAAAGGGCATATTCAAAGTATTTTTGAAGGACAAAACTTATTGACCGAAGATTTCTTTCAGGATCACATGTGGACAATTTTTTACGAATACCTTTATCAGGTTACCGGTGGCGAAGTTGAAGAAGATCAGGCCTTGATGCAAAAGTTTGGCGATTATTTTAAAAAATACAATAAAGAATACAATAATTTCGATGCAAGTTTCAGAACGCCAATGGGAACAGGTGCCGGTATGAAACATTATTGGATAGATTCGAGGATTTTCCCGCACCAAAGCCAGGTTGCCGGCGAAGAAGATATTATCGAGTACTTGTATAAGCGGTATTTAAACTAGCATTTGTTAATGATGACAGATATTGCCAAAACTGATATTGTTGATAGGAAGAACATTCTTTTTCATATCGAAAAATTATCGTGTGCCTATAATGGTAACAAAGTGGTTCTCGAAGCCAACGATATTGTTATTCCTAAAAGGAAAATTACAGTACTGTTAGGCCCATCGGGAGCAGGGAAGAGTACACTGCTCGAAACCCTTGGCTTAATGACTCAAACAGTAAATGGCGAATCGTCATCAATTAAGTTTTATCCAACCGAAAACGACGATTACAATATTGCGAAAATGTGGGGCGACAATCAGGAGCCCGAGCGTTACAACATCAGGATGCTGTATTACAGTTTCATTTTTCAAAGTACCAACCTGATGCCTAATTTTACAGCCCTCGAAAATGTTGGTTTAACCGAATTGATCCAAAATAAACCCGAATCGGAAGCCTATTTTAATGCCATCGAAAGTTTGGTTAAAAACCTGAGCGTTACCAG
>JAFGAF010000344.1 GCA_016933815.1 Prolixibacteraceae bacterium | reverse complement strand
TACTTGTTACTGGATACTGGATGCTGGATACTGGATGCTGGATGCTTGTTGCTAAAAAAATATCAAACAAACCAGCTTCGAGTATCAAGCAACGAGTTGCTAGTTAAACAAATTCTTCACATCCACATTTTGCCTTTCGGCTTCGGGAATTACGAATACCTCTTTGCGTTTAAGGCTCATCATACCTGCCATAATGTTGCTCGGGAAGGTTTGAATGGCATTGTTGTAGTCGGTAATTACCGCGTTGTAGGTGCGGCGGGCAGCCGATATTTGCGATTCAACCTCGTTGAGGGTGCGTTGCAGGTTCATGAAGTTTTCGTTTGCTTTCAGGTCGGGATAATTTTCAACAGCGACCATAATGCTTTTCATACCGGCCGAAATCTGGTTATCGAGGGCAACTTTTTCTTCGTTGCTGATGTTACCGCTGGTTGCTTTGGCACGCATTTCGGTTACCTTGGTCAGCAGTTCTTTTTCGTGTGTAGCATATTGTTTTACAGTAGCCACAATATTGGGTATCAGGTCGTAGCGTTTTTTTAGTTGCACGTCCATGCCCCCAAAGGCGTTGTCAACTTCGTTGCGTTTGCGGATCAGGTTGTTGTACATAAATACAAACACCAACAAGATAAATGCAACGGAAATTAAAATAGCAATTAAAACCGGATTCATGTTTTAAATTTTTTTTGGTTTATTTAAGTAATTGTATCATTGACAAATATAATTACAATAAATAAAAAAATTGTTGGCCAACAAATAAATGTACATTAAAAATTAGTAAGTGCTACGTTTGCTTACATGAATGCCAATAAATTGGAAAACTAAATTTTGCGAAAATTATTTAAAGCGTAATGAGCGGGTTTTTGGATTTCTATTCGAATGGAAAATTACCATTATACTTACTTTGTAATCGATTTTATTGCTTTTATGGCATCGGGGTAGGCTTGGGCACCGGTTGATCGGTTAAAAAGGCCAAAGCCGTTATTGCCGGTGTGACCGTTATCCCAGTAGCAGGGCACCAAACCTTTATCGATGGCCGATTGGGTAACATATTTGAGGTAGTAATTGCGGGCATCGATGTGTTCCTGCAGGCCGGTTTTTAAGTTGGTGCGTATTACAGCACCGTATTCGCCCAAAAATACCGGAATGCCTTTATCGATGAATTTACTTTTCATTTTCCCGAAAGCTTCGTCAACCCAGCTTTCTTGCCCCCAGTTTGATACATCGCCGCCGGCAAAGGGCTTTCCCCATTGGGTTTTGTAATTGTCGTTTTCCTGAAGGGCAAAATCGTAAGGGTCGTAAAAGTGTACCTCAACCATGAGGCGGTCGGGCGTTTCGTCGTTGGGTAAAACAAAATGTTTTACGGTATGATCGATATTGGTGTTGTAACCTTGCACAAGCAAGTGCCTGATTTTGTTGCGGCCACCTGTTGCACGAACGGTTTCAACAAAGGTTTGGTTGAACGAATTTTGCACTTCGGCATTTTCCTTTGTTGGAGCATTCCAGTTGTTTTCAACATGCACCTCGTTGGTGCCGGCAAATAGCAGGTAGTCGTTATATTCGATAAAATGTTCGGCAATTTGTGTCCAGAGCTTCTCTATTTTGTGGTTAATTTCGGCTTGCTTGCTGTAAACGGGGTGGTTCATCCAGCCACCATCCCAGTGAATATTGATAACTGCATACATTTGATTGTTCAGCACATAGTTTACTACTTCTTCAACCCTGTTGAGCCACTCGGGGTCGATGGTGAGCGAATAATCGTCGATTATTTTGTGCGACCACGAAACCGGGATGCGAACGGTATTGAAACCAGCAGCTTTTACAGAGTCGATGAGCCTTTGCGAAATGATTGGGTTGCCCCACGAGGTTTCGTTGCCCGATAAAACACCATTGTTAGTGCTAAGTGCCTCGAGCGAGTTGCCCAGGTTCCAGCCCAGCCCCATTAATTTCGAGAACTCGATAGCGCTAATTTGTCGCATATCAGCAAACACAGGTTCTTCTTCTTCTTCTTCTTCTTC
>JAFGAF010000343.1 GCA_016933815.1 Prolixibacteraceae bacterium | reverse complement strand
TCCATTCCTTATTGGTACCAGTTTTCGTCAACTGACAGCGAAAGGCAATTTGCAGCAACCGAATGGCTGCGCGAAAACCCTCACCGACTTCATTTGGGAATAGTAGGCTTGCAAATTGTAAAGAAAAACGGCGAAGCTATATCAATTTCCGACGTGCAAAATCCCACACAGCAGCTCAACCTTTGGACAGGCAAATTATACAGCACATTCGAAATTGATGGCGAACAGGTAAAAGTCACTTCGTTTTGCCATCAATCGCTCGATTTGCTCAGCTTTAAAATTGAATCGAAACTGATTGAAACAGGACAATTGAGCGTGAAACTGCGTTTTCCCTACCCTGCCCGTGGCAAATTCAATTCGGGTTACAATTTTGAGCATCACGAACTGCATTCCACAAAAATTATTTCTGAAGAAAACAACAATGCCATTATTCAACGCCAAATCGATAACGATATTTATTTTACAAAGCTTAACTGGAGCGGAAAAGCAACATTAGTAACAAACGAAGCACATCAAATTCAACTTAAACCCGGCAAAGGCAAAAACAACATTGAGCTAAGCTGTATTTTTTCGAAAGAAGTTAAAGATGAGCAGTTTCCTACTTTTGAGAAAACAGCAGCCAATAACAAAAGCGAATGGGCAAATTTTTGGGAAAGTGGCGCGGCTGTTGATCTATCGGGCAGCACCGACCAACGGGCCAACGAGCTTGAACGAAGAATTGTTCTCTCGCAGTACCTTACCAAAATTCAGTGCAGCGGCTCGTTACCCGCACAGGAAACCGGCCTTACCACCAACAGTTGGTACGGAAAATTCCATATGGAAATGCACTGGTGGCATGCTGTTCATTTTATACTTTGGAACCGACCACAACTAATTGAACAACAACTCGAATACTATTTCGATATTTTTGAAAAAGCAAAAGCTACGGCAAAAATGCAAGGTTACGAAGGTGTTCGCTGGCCCAAAATGACCGATCCTTCGGGAACGGAAAGCCCCAGTTCGATTGGTGTTTTCCTTATTTGGCAACAGCCTCACCTGATTTACTTTTATGAATTGATGCGCCAAAACAGAGCCAATAAAGCCTTTCTCGAGAAATATTATCCGCTGGTTAAAGCAACAGCCGATTTTATGGCATCGTATGCCCGTTGGGACTCACTTTCGCAGCATTATGTGTTAGGCCCTGCACTTATTCCTGCACAAGAGCGTTTTGAGCCCGAAACCACCATAAATCCGGTTTTTGAATTGGCCTATTGGCATTGGGGACTAAAAACAGCACTAAATATTTGCACCACACTCAATTACGAGCCCAATAAAAAATGGCAACACGTAGTCGATCACTTAGCGCCTTTA
>JAFGAF010000035.1 GCA_016933815.1 Prolixibacteraceae bacterium | reverse complement strand
GTAAGGCTTAACAATGCCTATACTTCGCATCTCGATGCGTATATACAGTATGAGCTTAATTTGGCCGACATTATGCGGAAAACTTTTTACGATTACAAAAACAACAGGCAAGTACAATAAAAAGTATTTGTACTGTTATTATTAGTTTAGCATTTGGTATTGTAAACTAAAAATGCTGTTTGCTGTTTATTAATTCAGTTATTTTTAAACAAAAAACAGTTATGGATGTAGCCGGTATTTTTGAAAACAACCGAAAGTGGGTCGATGAAAAGCTGAGCGTCGATCCCGATTACTTTAAAACACTTTCCGAAGGTCAAAACCCTGAATTCCTATACATTGGATGTTCCGATAGCAGGGTTACAGCCGAAGAGCTGATGGGTGTTAAACCCGGACAGGCTTTTGTTTACCGCAATATTGCTAACATGGTGTCGAATAACGATTTGAGTGCCCAAACCGTTGTTAGTTATGCTGTTACTCATTTAAAGGTTAATCACATAGTGGTGTGTGGCCATTATTACTGCACTGGTATTAAGGCAGCTATGCAGTCGGCCGATTTGGGCATCTTAAATCCATGGTTACGCAGTGTGCGCGATGTTTACAGGTTGCACAAAACCGAGTTGAATGCAATTACCAACGAAGACGAACGCTACAAACGGCTCATTGAACTTAATGTGTTGGAGCAGTGCATTAATGTAATTAAAACTGCCGATGTGCAAAAAGCCTATAAAGAACGTAACATTAAGGTGCATGGGTGGGTTTTCGACGTTGGTACAGGTAAACTCATCGACCTAAAAATCGACTTCGATAAAATACTTCACCAAACTATGGAGATATATCGAATAGTTTAGTTGCTATTCAACTTTTTCTATCGAAACAGCAATCGTTTTTTGTGTGGTTGCGCCAAAACGGTTTTTAGCATGTATCGTCAATTTCCCTTTTTCAGTATCGCTGAACCAAATTATTCGGTTTTCGGTTTTTTCGTTTGTTACCTGAATGCCGCCCGAAACTTCAATTAGGCTTACATTCCCGTTGTTTACTTCGTAATGAACAGCTTCAATAAGCGACAACTTGTTTACTGTAAAGTTTGATTTAAAGGTTTTAATTTGCGGGGCTGTGTATTTAAAAAAGAAGCTTTCCATTTTTGTGGCTATAAAATCCAGCTTGTCGTTAACTCTTTTGAAATTATCGAGTTGAGGTTCATGTCCTTCGTTTTCAAAAATATGGAGTTCGTTATCGATATTAAGTCTGTTAAGTTGTTCATGTACTGGTCTCGATCCATACATTTTGTTCATCACTAATCGGTTAAATCGCATCATAAACCTGAACGGAAAATCGTGGTCGATGGGTACAATGTCGTCGTTGGTGCCATGGAACGAAATTACTGGTACGTTTTGCCCTGCATTTATAATTGCAGTGTCGTTTACAGCGCCCCACATATTGCCTACTGCTTTAATTGTAAATTCTTCGTTGTATTTGTTGCCACTTGTTTCAACGTTGCCCAAATCATACAAAAATCGGGTGGCAAAGGTGCTTTTGGGTCGTTCGTTGTTGTCGAAATAGGCAATTGTTAGCGAAGCAATAGCTCCTGCACTGGTTCCAGCTACATAAACGTGCGAAGGGTCGATGCCATATTTTTCGGCATTGTGTGCCAAGTATCGCAGGGCAGCATGTACGTCCTGAACCGATTTATAACCGGTGCGTTCAACATCGTAACCTTTAAGCCTGAATCCCATTCGGTAATTCATCGATGCAGCTACATAGCCCAGTTGTGCAAAGCGCTGTGCAAGAATAATTTCGGTTTCAGACTGTTTGTTG
>JAFGAF010000342.1 GCA_016933815.1 Prolixibacteraceae bacterium | reverse complement strand
ACTACATCGTTGAGCGTGAAATTTTCGGGATTAGGGAAGGTGTGCCATGCCCATTGCGAAAAAGTACCCAACGAAATGCCTTGTTCGTAAAATTCGGGAAAAGTTTGCATGCCGGTAATGTCGGCTGTAAAGGCCAATTCGCCGTTGCCAATGCTTAACGGGTTTAAGGGGTCAACTTGTGTTTGAATTATATTGTGCCTGTTAACCAGTGCTTTGCGGTCGATCTTGTTGCATGAAAAGCATATCGAAATTACAAAAATTAAACAAGCCGCTTTTATGTAGTTCATTGTTTTAAAGGTTGTTAATTGCGCTACGTATTTTCACCAATTTGCTTAGCAAGCTTTCAACCAAATTGAGGTGCAACATATTGGCGCCGTCCGATTTGGCTTCGGCAGGGTTGGGGTGGGTTTCGAGGAAAAGGCCATCGACACCAACCGCAATGCCGGCGCGCGCTATGGTTTCAATCATGTCGGGGCGGCCACCTGTAACGCCGGTGCTTTGATTGGGCTGTTGCAACGAGTGTGTTATGTCGAGCACCACTGGGCAGTTGTTTTGCTGCATTACCGGTATTCCGCGGTAATCGACAACCAGATCGGTATAGCCAAAAGTGGTGCCGCGCTCGGTAAGCATCACATCATTGTTGCCGTTTTCGCGAATTTTGTCAACGGCATGTTTCATCGATTCGGGTGCCAAAAATTGTCCTTTCTTTATGTTGACCACCTTGCCGGTTCGGGCAGCGGCTTCAAGCAGGTCGGTTTGGCGGCACAGGAAAGCCGGTATTTGCAAAATATCGACATAGTTGGCAGCCAATTGCGCTTCGGTTGCGCTGTGTACATCGGTAGTTACCGGAACCCCAAAGGTGTTGCTGATGTTTTTGAGTATGTTCAAGGCTTTTTCGTCGCCAATGCCGGTAAACGAGTCGAGGCGCGAACGATTGGCTTTGCGGTACGAGCCCTTGAAAATAAAGGGAATTCCAAGCCTTTGGGTAATATCTATAAGTGTTTTTGCAATTTCAAAAGCCATTTCCTCGCCCTCGATCACACATGGGCCGGCAATTAAAAAGAAGTTGTTATTTGGATCTGAATTGTTATTTGTTAGCATGGTAACTTAATTTTTAAAGGTCAAGTATTATTTCGATATTATCTTTTACATTTTTTGTTAATTCTAGGGGAAAATAGGCAATCCATATTTCTAATTGTTTAATCGACATAATCAATTTTTTCAAAATCATTTAAAAAATTCATTGAATCTTCTTTAACCATTTTCGATTCAATTTTTAACCTTTTTTCAAGAATCTGGTTTCGTTGTATCTTGTTGTAATGTTCAATTGCTTCGCTAATGTATCTGTTACGAGGTTTAATGATTCGGTTTGTGATTTTTTCAGTTTCATTTAAAATAGTATCATCTAATTTTAATGATAATGTCTTCATAAATCTATTTTTTCAACAAAAGTATATCTTATTAGTATGTAAATCAAGTATATTTCAATGTCACTTCTTCAAATATTTTAATCAAATCGGTTTTGCTTATTTTTTCGAAATCAACGTGTCGTGGGGTTACAATAATGCCTCCTAGCTCAACACTGGCTACACTGACCACTAGTTGTTCGGAGCCGGTTTTGTAAAAGCACTGCGGACGCTGGGCTATGCGTGGGAACAACAGCAAGCGGTATTTGTCTTTTTGAAAATTGCACATCAGGTTGAACATGGGTTCGCCCGATTCGGCATGAAAAGGAAGCGTTTCAATCAGCTTTTCAGCTTGAGCAATTATTTCCTTGCTATCGTCCGATTCAAAAACGAATACTGTTCGTAAATAGTTATCAATTTTTGAAATTACGATTTTTTCGTTTTTAAACGTTTCTTTTACAAATGATTGACCGAGTGTTATCAACTCATTGTCGATGTGCATGGCGCCAAATGGGCAAGCCTGAAAGTGAAAATGGTCGGGAGCCGAAGCACCACAGGCAGGTCCGTTGTAAAAAACCGTGTAGCTTTCGAGTTGTCGGGTAATTTGGAGCATATCGCCAAGGCGTTTTCCAATATTTTGAGGCGTATGTTCAATGTCGGAAATGGTAAGGTGATTTTCGAAAATGGGGTAGGGATTGGCCAATAGCAAATACCGATCGAGCAACAAAATGCCTTTCTGTTGAGTTGGTAAATTATTAATACACAAAAAGCAAGGCCGTTTTTCGATTGCTTTTTTACGGGTGTCGGCGCAAGTGCTGCGCTCGCGTGCTGGGTTGTGTTGCACCTCAAAACCAAAACCGTCGAATGCAATGTAGCGCCGTTCGATACTTTTCAAAGCTTCGGTGTTGCTTTGCAATAATGGCCATTCGTTAACTTGTTGAGCAAAAAGCTGTTCAACTTGTTTGATTCGTGTTAAGTTTTTATCGGTTTCAATAAGGTGCTGCAGCAAATGATCCATCGCTTTTTTTAGCGAAAATAACTTCTTTTTTAGAAAGAATACGATAGCGAAAGGCCCGAAATACTATATAATGAGTTGAACCAGGGTTGTACGTTAATATTTATGTATTGTTGGTTGATACTGTACATGGCCAAGTCGAAGGCGAAAAGGAAAGCGCCCTGTAAAATAATTGAGTTGCCATAGCCGGTTAATCTGTTGGCGTGTGCAGGTTTCCGTTTGGCCAGTTCTTTTAAATAAAAACCGGTCATTATGTACCCAACATCGAGCCCGGCATTAAACAAGTAAGCTTTTTGCGGGCTGTCGATGGCTTTTATTATTTCCGAAGTTGACGACCAATCGTTACTTGCTCCCCAATAGCCAAAGGCCGCAATGGCAACATTAACGGTATTCCAAGCCATGTTCATTTGCCAAAAGTATTTTGAAGTGCCTTGTTGGGTGAAGGATAGAATGCCACCCGCGGCCATATTGGCCAAACCCCAACTGCCCAAAACCAACATTCCGCTTTGGTTAATGTTACCCAATTTTTTCATGAACTCATGTGGCGGTGTAATTTGGTTCTGACTGTAAGCCAACAGGGTTAAAAATAATATGGCTGTTAAAATTAGTGCTCGTTTCATTTTATATTTTTTAAAGCACAACAGCAATTGAGCATCAATGGTTTATAAAACAGGGTTCATTTCGCTTAATTTTTCTCTTTTTTTCCCGTCAATTCAAATTATCTTTACGGGGCAAAAATAAAAATACATGTTTTTACACACCTTATCGATACTCGACTATAAGAACATTGAGCAGGCCGACTTTAATTTTACGGCCAAGCTGAATTGCTTTTTGGGTGATAATGGTGCAGGTAAAACCAATTTGCTCGATGCTATTTATTACTTGTCGTTTACCAAAAGCTATTTTACAGCCATCGATCAGCAAAATGTTAGGCACGGCTTCGAAATGTTTATGTTGCAGGGTAAATACAGCCGCTTAGAGCAGGATGAGCTGATTTCGATTGGATTTAAACAAGGGGCCAAAAAACAATTCAAACGTAACCAAAAAGTTTACAAGCGTTTAAGCGAACACATTGGTTTGTTCCCCTTGGTTATGATTTCGCCTTCGGACCAAGTATTGATACAAGGTGGAAGCGACGAACGCCGTAAGTTGATGGATGGCGTTATTTCGCAGTTCGACAACCAATATCTCGATGCCTTGTTGCGTTACAATCGAACGCTTCAGCAACGCAACAATTTGCTCAGGCACTTTGCCGAACAGCATCGTTTCGACGAAGATTCACTTGCTGTTTACGACGATCAATTGTTCGAATTTGGAACCATTATTCATCAAAAACGCAAAAAATTTGTTGAAGAACTGATTCCTGTTTTTCAGTTTTTTTATGAATTTATATCGGGCGGAAAAGAATTGGTTAAGCTTACCTACGATTCGAGTTT
>JAFGAF010000341.1 GCA_016933815.1 Prolixibacteraceae bacterium | reverse complement strand
TTAAAACTTAATTCCGTAATGCGATGCAATTATTTTATCGAACATTCTTTCGGGCAAATAACATTTTAATTTAGCAGCCAATTTTTGTATTGGCGACCCCACAACATAACGTTGACGAGGCTTACGCTTATTCACAATTTTGCTTATTCTGTTTGCCAGTATAACCGGATCTTTCCCACCACTTTCGTCGCGCTCGATTATCTCTAACGATTTTGCAAATTGCCCGGCATAAGGGCTATTCTCGGCCAACGACACAATACGCGTTTCTACATTACGCGTTTTAAAATCACCCGGATTGACCACAACAACCTTTATTCCGAAAGCTTTAACCTCCATTCGCAAAGCAACACTCATTCCTTCAACGGCAAATTTCGATGCAGTATATACCCCCTGAAAAGGTATTCCTGTTATTCCGCCAATTGAACTGATATTAATAATCAATCCCGATTGTTGTTTCCTCATATGGGGCAAAACTGCTTTAATGGTATGTACCCATCCAAAGTAGTTAACATCCATTTGCGCCCTGAACTGCTCAATGGGTGAATCTTCGAGCGGCCCGCCCGAATGCATGCCTGCATTATTTATCAATACATCAATGCGGCCTTGTTCTTCTATTATTCTATCAACAGCCTTATAAATGCTGTCGGGTTCGGCCAATTCAACGTTAAGGGTTTTTACTCCGGGGTAAACCTCACATTTCGATCGGATTGTTCCGTACACAGCATGCCCGTCGAGGGTTAATTTTTTCGACATTTCTTTTCCAAACCCCGACGATATACCGGTAATAAGAACTACTTTTTTCATGGTTAAAATTTTTGCCAAATATAATTGTTCAAGCTATAATTACTATTCTAATTAATTTTTTTTAATACTTTTTCGGTCACAATTGCTCAATTCCTTGCAAAAGCGAATATTTCCATCAATAAAGCAATACCGCCATGAATAAAAACGCCACCCCAAATATTGCGACTGTACAAAGCTATAATACCCAAAATATACCCACCAAATACCGAACTGATGGTTTCGCCCATGGGTTTTCCAAAATGCAACACAGCATAAGTTGCAGCCATTGGCATAACAGCATTTTTCCCAATCATTCGCGATAATCCGATAACAAGGAATCCCCTGAAAAACAATTCAGTATTCAAAAAATCGAATAAATAAGCAATTTCGTACATTGCAATACTGAGCCAATGGGGCAAATTGTGCGAAATTGCAAAACTTTCGGCTCCCGATCGTTTCAACGTTGGATAATACTCCAAAAAGCCCGGTAAATAGGTAGCAACATAAATAACGGGCACCATAATCAATAACATAATCAGGTACGACTTTATGCCTACCCCCGATGCACTCAAGCCATATAAACCTTCATTATTCTTTCGGTCGAAAATTAACTTCACAACAACTAATGACAACACAATGGTGAAAAAGCCGTAAACATTAAACAGTAATTTAAAAAAATACCTGTAATCGGCACCATGGAAACCACTAAGTAATGCTCTTGAAATAATAGGAAAAACTGAGCGATCAATGCCCAATATCATAAGCCCGATAAAGCTTTTCAGCCAAAAGCGCCAGGTAAACTGCAAGCCTTTGGGTTTAAAAAGATAAATAAGCAACAATACACCATAATAAGCAAATGCATGATAGGCAAAGTACATTGCGATACGAACATTTCGCCCGTAGTAACTGTCGATTACTGAATCTTCAAAATCGAGCGTATAATTAAAGGCGATAAGCGAAGCAATAAAAAAAGCTACAGCCAGGTACAGTTTCAAATTGAAATAATCGGCATGAAAATCAATCAAAAACCTAAAAATTTTCTTCATTGGTTAAGTGTTTGTACATCTGGTTTTCGGCGTGCAAGTTAAAAATTTATATCGAAAGTTGAACTCTGCCATTTGAGCAGCAATAGCCAATTGAGAAACAAACACAGCCCATGGCTGTTAACCCGTTGTTAATATTCAATTTACCAAAACATATTTTACTACTTTTGCTTAACAGAACTGTACAATTTAAACTTTACACACAAAAAATGAAGCGGCAAAACCTTTTAGCAATCATCACATTTATGGCATTGATAGCCATTATGGCCGTTCAATTGTATTGGCTTTTTAATGCCGCAAAAATTGAAGAAGAGCACTTTAACAACGAGGTAAACAAAGCGCTTACCGAGGCAAAACACGAAATTGGGAAAACGGCACGCACTTGTACCGACATGAATAACTTTCTGTGTGGTGTGCCTGCTCAAGAAGAAATCCGCAAGCAAAAAATTGCTCAAATCGACAGCATCATCCGCTCAAAGCTCGAGCATTACAATATTGAACTCGAATATACATTTGCTGTAACCGAACAGGAGAACAACGAAAAAACAGGCAAAATATTCGGACAAAAATGCTATTTACAGTGCCTCAACGGCCTGCTGCAAAAAGATGGCATCAAAATACTTTTGGAATTTCCGGGTCGCAACCAGTTTCTTTTGTCGCA
>JAFGAF010000340.1 GCA_016933815.1 Prolixibacteraceae bacterium | reverse complement strand
CTAAAAATTTCACAAAAGGGCAACGAGCTAATATTGAAAAGCGACGGCATGGTGGCTATTATGAACCTGAAAAATGGCAGGGTTTCGTTTCAAAATCTCAAGGGCAAACAGCTTTTGACCGAGAAAGAATCGGGAGCCACGTTTACCTATTTTAACGATGCCGGAATACCTGCGTTTAGTGTAAGTCAGTCGTATGTGCTCGATACCGACGAGCCCATTTATGGTTTGGGTATCCTTCAAAATGGAAAAATGTCGCAGCGCAATCAGGAGATCGAAATGATCCAAAACAATACTTGGGATTTTGTGCCCTTCTTTCAGTCGGTGAAGGGCTATGGCCTTTTCTGGGACAACTATTCTCCAACAACTTTTAAGGATAACGAAACTGAAACGTCGTTCAGCTCGGTGGTGGCCGATGGTATCGACTACTATTTTATGTATGGCGGTAATGCCGACGGGGTGGTGGCTTGTATGCGCGACCTTACCGGGCAAGTTCCAATGTTCCCTTTGTGGACCTACGGATACTGGCAAAGTAAAGAGCGTTACAAAAGTCAGGACGAAACTGTTGGAGTGGTGCGTAAATACCGCGAATTAGGCGTGCCGCTCGATGGGATAATTCAAGATTGGCGTTATTGGGGCAACAATTACCTTTGGAATGCAATGGAATTCCTCAACGAAGAGTTCTACAATCCGCAACAAATGATAAACGATGTCCATGGAATGAATGCTCACATGATCATATCTATTTGGAATTCATTTGGTCCAAAAACAAAACCATATCGCGAGCTGGACAGCATTAATGCACTGTTTGATTTCAAAACATGGCCCGAGTCGGGGTCGTTTAAATGGCCACCCAATCCCGATTATCCTTCGGGGGTGAGGGTTTACGATGCGTACAATCCGGCCGCACGCGATATTTACTGGAAATATTTAAATGCAGGAATTTTCTCATTGGGAATGGATGGTTGGTGGATCGACTCTTCGGAGCCCGATCACTTCAATCCCAAGCCCGAAGACTTCGATAACCCTACTTATTTGGGGTCCTTCCGCAAAGTGCGCAATGCTTTTCCCTTAATGACCGTTGGGGGTGTTTACGATAATCAGCGTGCTGTTACATCCGACAAACGGGTGTTCATCCTTACCCGTTCGGCTTTTGCCGGACAACAACGCTACGGTGCCAACACCTGGTCGGGCGATGTGGTTGCTTCGTGGCCTGCTTTGAAAAATCAAATTTCGGCAGGTTTGAATTTTTCTCTTTGCGGAATACCCCATTTCAACAGCGATATTGGTGGTTTCTTTCTTTGGGATTTCAAAAACCCATTGCAAAACGACGATTATAAGGAGTTGTATGTAAGGTGGTTGCAGTTTGGTGCATTTTGTCCCATGATGCGTTCGCATGGCGCCGATGCTCCTCGCGAGATTTATCGCTTTGGGCAAAAAGGCGAACCAGTTTACGATGCTGTTGAGAAATTTATTAACCTGCGTTACAGCTTGTTGCCTTATATCTATTCTGCTTCGTGGGATGTTGTAGCCAACCAGTCGAGCATGATGCGCGCTTTGGTTATGGATTTTGCCAACGATAGGAATTGCTGGGATATTAACGACCAGTACTTGTTTGGCAAGTCAATAATGGTTTGCCCTGTAACAAAAGCATTGTATTTGAACAATGGGAAAGCCGATTTCAGCACCGTTAAAACCGAAGAGGTTTACTTGCCCGAGGGAACCGACTGGATCGACTTCTGGACCGGCGAAAAACATGCCGGCGGCCAAAAAATTTCGAAAGAAGTTCCGCTCGATATCCTTCCTTTGTATGTTCGTGCAGGCTCAATACTTCCAATTGGACCCAAGGTTCAGTATGCCGAAGAAAAGAGATGGGACAAGCTCGAGATTCGTGTTTACGAAGGTGCAAACGGCGAATTTACATTGTACGAGGACGAGAACGACAATTATAATTACGAAAAAGGCATGTATTCAACAATTAAATTCACTTGGAACGATGCCAAAAAACAATTGACCATTGCACCGCGCGAGGGGTCCTTCCCGGGCATGATCTCGAATCGTGAATTTAGCATTGTTTATGTAGGTCAAAACACATCGCAGAAACAAAAAAAGGTTGCTTACAACGGGGCTAAACTTGTTGTTGAATTGTGATTTTGATTCTTTTTAAAAATTGGCTTATTGTGTGAGTCTTCCCATATTAAAGTCCGAATAATCATGTTTTATTGGTTATTCGGGCTTATTTTTTGCAATTATGTCTAAAATTAGAAATTGTATATCTAAAATTAAGCATCAAAAAAACATGTTTCAGGTATTTTTATTCACCAAAATTGGAATATTTAATAACTGAAGAAAAATGAGATTTTTGTACATAATTTTTTTGGGGGTGTTGCTTAGTAATTTGTCGTT
>JAFGAF010000339.1 GCA_016933815.1 Prolixibacteraceae bacterium | reverse complement strand
TTTGCCCGACGATATTCGCATTGATGCTATGTTTGAGGTCGATATAGATTTTCATGCTCGTTTTAGTGCTGTTTCGCGAACCTACCGATACTATATTGCGCGCCGTAAGGAATTGTTCCAACACGAATTTTCGCATTATGTACCTTGCGATTTAGATTTGGATAAAATGAACGAAGCAGCTAAAACACTTTTCGATTATACCGATTTTACTTCGTTCAGTAAACTGCACACCGACGTTAAGACTAATAATTGTGTTGTTATGGATGCCTTTTGGCGTTTGACAGACAATGGTTTAATGGTTTTTGAAGTGAAGGCCGACCGTTTTTTGCGCAATATGGTAAGGGCAATGGTAGGCACCTTGTTGGAGGTGGGTAAAGGGAAAATGAGTATCTCCGATTTTAGAGCTGTGCTTGAACAAAAATATAGGGGTGCTGCCGGGGCATCGGTTGCTGCCAAAGGTTTGTTTTTGTGCGATATTGCTTATCCCGACGCAATTAATGCTTGTTTGATCAGATAAAAAAAGGGGCAGACAACAAATGCCCGCCCCTTCAATCTACGTTTTTATTGTTTATTCGTAACCCGGGTTTTGTGTAATTGAACCGTTGGTGTTATCAATCTCGCTTTGTGGTACTGGCCAAATTTCGTTGCGGCCAATAACAAAGTTCTCGCCATATTGCTCTTGCACTTCGGTAGTTGTTGAGTTGCCTTCGTCATCAACAAATACGTTTGTAGTAGTTGCAAATTGTAAAGCTTCTTCTTTAAGTACTTTTTGAGCCCTTCCGGTACGAACGATATCGTAAAACTGATGTCCTTCGAACGATAATTCAACCCTGCGCTCGGCGTAAATATCGTCGAGTGTAACAGCCGAAAGGTCTTTAGGATAACCTGTAGTTCCGGCGTTACGTGCACGGTTACGCACCCTGTTCACCCAAGTGGTAGCGTCGGCAGTTTGGCCTACATGAACAGCAGCCTCGGCGCCAATTAACAACAAATCGGCAAAACGGAAATATTTTTGGTTCTGTGGCCTGTCGCCCAGCGATTTTGCTCCTTCGTTAAAGTAAGGATCGGTAAAATATTTCCAAGTTGCGTTACCCGGCGTAGGGTTGTTGTAATATGGTGCATAATAAACCGAGTCGGGGAACATGGCACGTGCCTCTTCGTCGGCATAGTAAAATGGCACTTTGGTATCGGCAGTAATTACCGACAATTTGAAACGCGGGTCGAGAATGTTACTGCCTTCAACACCTTTAGCTTGCTGAAAAGCAGTTTCCATGAAATACTTGGTTGGTAAAATAAAACCCCAGTAGTATTCAACGTTTTGTTCAACCCATTGGTCGCCATTTTTAACCATTGCCCTAACAGCCCTAATGCCGTAGTATTGAGGTAAAAGGTTACCTTCTTGTCCTTGCGGGTAAGTCGAAGTTCCTTCTTTGTAATGTTGAACATCGAAAATGCTTTCGGCGCAATTGTTGGCTTCGGGTTGCCAAATCCATTTGTAGCCGGGCATGGTAGCTTCAAATTCGCCATCTTTACCTAAGCGGGTAACTGTTAATGGGTCGTTGTGGCCATCTTCACCTATTAAGTAATAAGTGCCCGAGTTGATTACTTCTTTGGCTTTGTCGTAAGCTTCTTGCCATTTTTCCTGATATAGGTATGTTTTGGCAAGCATCGATTTAGCTGCACCGCTTGTGGCACGTCCAATATTTGCGGCATCGTAACTTGCAGGAAGCATATCGGCAGCAGCAGCAAAATCTTGTTCAATGCGTTCCCAAGTATAACTTAACTCAGGGCGTTCCTGGTTCCACTCTTCTTGTAACAGAACATGGTCGATAAAAGGTACGCCTTTAAGTTGGTTGTTGAATGCCGATTGTAACTGTGGATAACCTCCGTAAAAGGTTTGCAGTTTGAAGTGGAACAAACCACGCAGAAAAGTTGCTTCGCCCAATAAGCGTTGGCGAAGGTTCTCATCGAAATTTTCAACCGGATCGGCCAAATAGTACAGGATGAGGTTACAACGGTAAACGCCACGGTACAATGCTCTCCAGTACTTAATCATGTAATCATTTGTGGTGATTACATTAAACTTCATCATGTTTTGAAGGGCAGCCTGGTCGCCACCACCCGGTTCGCCACCAACCATTGCATCGCCTGAACAAACAGTACCCATAAGTTCAACACGTCCGAGTTCTTCGCCAAGCTGCAAAATATCGTATGCAGCATTGATTCCTTGAATGGCACCATCTTCCGAAGTGTAAAAACCAAAGTCGGTAGGAGTGTGCGGTTTTTGGTCAAGGAATGCTTCTTCGTTGCACGATGCTAAGAGCAACGAAGAGAGAAATATGATTAAATATATTCGTTTCATGTGATTATTATTTTCAGTAACGGTTAAAAAGTAAGATTAATTCCAAACGAAACAGATTTTGCCAATGGGTACATACCACGGTCAACACCTATGTCGAGCAAGCCGCGTTGGGTAACATCGCCACCTTGGTTGTTGCCCACACCAATTTCGGGGTCGAAACCTTCGTATTTGTGGAACGATATCAGGTTTTGGCCGGTTGCATAAACCCTGATGTTTTCGAAGCCCATTTTTTGGGTAATTGTTTCAGGCAGGGTATAACCAAGTTGTAAGTTCTTGATTCTGAAATAACTTCCGTCGCGAATGTAACGATCCGATAAACGTTTGTTCTCTTCAACCGAACCGGGAATTCCGGGAACCGAAGTCTGATCGCCATCGGCTTTCCAGTAGTCCATTGCCGAGTTCAACAGGTTCCAGTAGCCGTCGCCGCTTTGCAGGTAATACAAAGTAGCCATAAATATTTCGTTACCGTAAACCCCTTGGCCAAAAGCTTTAAAATCGAAGCCTTTGTATTCGAGTTCTAAATTAACACCATAGGTTAAGTCGGGGTGAGGGCTGCCAATAAAGGTTTTATCTTTAGTGGTAATCATGCCGTCATCGTCGAGGTCCTTGAACTTAATATCGCCGGGTTTTGCTTTGCGGTTGTCGTAAGCAGCACGTGGATTACCTGTTTTCTCTTGGGTAATTTTGTTCATTTGGTCAATTTCGTCTTGGTTTTGGTAAATACCATCAACTACAAAACCATAGAAATAAGCAATAGGCATACCGGCTTCGGTGCGGGCAATGTAATCGCTTGCCCTGAACGATGCCGAAGGTATTGGTTGATCGCTACCCAGACGAACTACTTCGTTTTTAACATGGCTAAGGTTCAAGCCAACCATCCACTTAAGTTCGTTGTCGCGATCGCGATAGTTGGTATTTAATTCCCAACCTTTGTTCGATACCGCACCGGCATTGGTTACAGGTGCATCCATAATACCACTGAGGTTTGGAACAGGCACCTGCGCCAACATATCGTCGGTTAAGCGGTTAAAATAATCGAAGTTAACTGTCCATTTCGAGTTGAACAAAAGCAGGTCGAGACCAATGTTTGTTTGAATGGTTTCTTCCCATTTTAAACCTGCATTGGCAAAACCACGTGGCGATCCGCCCGGGTAAGTGGCTTGTTGACCGTAAGTTCCAAAGTTATAGTTGTAACCGTACGAAACATTGGTGTATGAACCATAGTCACCAATTTCTTGGTTACCCAACTTACCCCAACCTGCACGTAACTTGGCAAAGTTAAGCACGTTGTTTTCGGGGAAGAACGATTCTTCGCTGATTTTCCAACCGGCAGCAAACGATGGGAAGTTACCCCAACGGTTGGCAGGGCCAAATTTACTTGAACCATCGCGACGTATCGATGCTGTTACATCGTATTTATTGTTGAACGAGTAGATTAAACGGGCAAGGTACGAAATCATCGATGCATCGAA
>JAFGAF010000338.1 GCA_016933815.1 Prolixibacteraceae bacterium | reverse complement strand
GTGAATACTCAATTTGAATTTGCCCCAGTGCATGGGCATTGCTTTCGTAGCATTAACATCGATAGCTGCCTGTACCGACTCTTCAGGAGCCATGTGTATGTCGGGCCAAAAACGGCTGTATTGTCCGCATTCGAGCATGGCAAAATCGAAAGGACCAAGCCGCTCTCCAATGCTTTTGAAACCTTCGGAATAACCCGAATCGCCCGATATGTAAATATTCTCTGCACCACTATTGATAGCCCAACCGCACCATAAAGTTTTAAAACGATCGGTCAAGCTTCGGCCCGAAAAATGCCTGCCCGGTGTTGCTGTTATGGTTAAGCCTTCAATAATAAGCTCGTCCCACCAATCGAATTCAATAATCTTATCTTTGTCGATTCCCCAATGAACCAGGTGAGCACTTAAGCCAAGGGGTACCAATATTTTCGATACATTTTTGCTTATACTTTTTACCAGTTTATGGTCGAGGTGGTCGTAATGATCGTGGGTAAGCAAAAGCAAATCAACCGGCGGAAAATCATCCAAATGGTGATCAATGGTGTAAGGAAACTTTTTTGGGCCAACCAAGTCCGACAACGAGGCACGCTTGCTCAACACCGGATCGACCAACAGAGTGGTACCTTTTATTTTAATAAGAAAAGAAGAATGCCCCAGCCATGTAATTAAAGCCTTTTCGGAAGCATGCTGCAAGTAACGTTCGGTTTCGATTGCTTGCGTTTCGATTGCTTGTAATGGTGTCCTTTCGTCGCCCTTTTTCATCATTTCGCGAAAGGCCTCGTTAGGTGGGCGAGTCATAATGGTCGATACCGGATTTACAAATATACCGCCCTTGTAGTTTGCCGATTGTTGTATAAGATTAAGATGTTCGGCTGTGGGTTTACTTCCCATTTGTGGCCGAACAAACAACATAAACATGACTACAAGAATAATGATTAATAGAATTGAAACAAGAAGTATCATAGTTATTTTTCTCATCAAATAAAATTCAATTTTACATATTCATTTTCGAGGTAGCCACGCTCAACCTCACTCCAATTTTTTTCAGCATCGCGACTTTTATCCATTAGTTCATAAGCTTTTTCGGTAAACTCATCAATACTTTCGCGGTAACGATAAAACATGCGCGAGAACAATTGATAACTGACACCCGATTGCTTTGCCACATCGAACTTTGCATCGCACTCGGCCTGTATTTGCCTGAAATGATCGTTGCTCATGGGTTCAAAACGCGCATATTTTTTAACATGGTTAATGTCGAAACTTTTTCGCGTTTCGGTTTTAATTTGCTTGAAACAATCCAATAAAGATTTCTTCATCGAAATAAAATCCTCATCGAATAGGGTAATTTGAGATGATAGTTCTGAATCTTCTCTCACAAAAAATTCATCAAATTTATTCCAAAAAGGTTTGGCCTTTTTAATCGATAAAGCATTGAAAATACCTTCAACTTCGTATTTAACCCAATCGTACCTTAAAACATCGACAAAGGGATAAAAACACAACAGCGTTTTGTTTTCCAATGCCTGAAATGTTAACGAAAAACCCGGTTTATCGACCCGCATTGGGTTTTGCAAGGGCCAAGTCTCATCGTTCAAAACTGCCATTCCATGTCGTTTTGAAAATGGTTCGCAATGCACTGTTGTTTTTGCAGTTACTTCACTATTAGATTTAAAAACTAAGGCTCCGTTTTGTTTGCAAATTCTGAGCAAATCGAAAATTGCCATATTCCTGTCGAACCTAAATTCGACGGCCAGATTCCCTTTCGGAAGAGTATCGGCAAAAGTTTTGAAACTTTCAATATTAGCAGAGTCAATAGGAAAAGTTGATTCTTCTCGATTAAAACCCATAACACTATCGTACAAAGCATTAAACCGCGGAGTTGTATCGAGTTTTTGATTGATTGCAATTACCCGCTGCGGAAAAAAATGATGGGGAAACAACCTCGACACTTTAGCCATAAAGCGGAAATTGTTCAACGACGAAAGCGTGTCGCCGGCCATACGGGGATAAAAAAAGCTCAAATCTGGTTCAAATTGTAAACGAAAAGGCAGCTTTGGCCGAATAGCAACCTTTAGTCCGTTGTTTAAAGCTGCCAAAGCTGTTAAACCTCCCAAAAAATTAAAATCTTCGAACAGAAAATCGAAGCTTTGATCATTATTTTGCTGAATATTATCGTTCATGCTTTATTTTGATGATTACTTCACCATAACAAAGCTAGCAGTACCAATGTTGTAGCCATCGGCGAAAACATCAATGGTATAGGTTCCGGGCAAAAGCGCTTCTTTTCCGGTATTGTCCCAGTAAATGTTGATGGGCAGTTCCATACCTTCGTAATTCACTTCGCGCATTGCTGTATAGGGGATTTGCAAATCCTCGAAACGGAACAAGCTATTGGCCGATTCGATTAAGAGCAACTGATCGGGGCGCATTATTCTTACATAAATATTTTTTGTTCCCCTTTTGGCTGTAAGGTTTTTGCTCAAGGTAAAACTCACCATCAATTTTTGTGTGCGTGCCACTTTGTTGGTTTCGCGGTCGCGTGGGTTTAAG
>JAFGAF010000337.1 GCA_016933815.1 Prolixibacteraceae bacterium | reverse complement strand
TGTAGAGGCCATTGGCAAAGCTGTTACTGCGGTAAAACCCGGCGATAAAATAGCCATTGAGCCATCAATTGCATGCGGACATTGCGACCAATGTTTGGCAAACAGGCCACACACTTGCCGAAACAACCTTTTTTTAGGCTGCCCGGGGCAAATTGAAGGCAATTTGGCTGAATACATCGTTCTGCCACAAAGCCAGTGCCTCCCGCTTGCTTCACATCAAAATATCGACCACGGAGCAACATCCGAACCGCTGGCCATTGGACTTTACGCGTTTAAACAAGCTCACATCGAACTGAACCAAAGCATTGGCATTATTGGCTTTGGGCCAATTGGCATGAGTGTTTTTCAAATGGCTAAAGCACATGGGGTAAACAACATTTACGTTTCGGAAAAAATTACCGAACGCGGCTTACATGCCAAAAAGCAAAATGCAAAATGGGTAGGAAATCCGCTCAACGAGAACATCGCAAAATCGGTTCAACAACTTGAGCCCTTATTGCTCGATGTGGTTTTTGAATGTTGCGGACAGCAAGAAGCACTCGATACTGCCATTGAAATACTTAAACCGGGCGGCAAACTAATTGTTGTGGGCATTCCCGAATTCGACAGGTGGACATTTTGTGCCGATGTTGCCCGACGCAAAGAACTATCAATTATCAACATACGAAGACAAAACAATTGCACACACCAAACACTTAACATGTTGGCCACCGGTAAGCTCGATGGTTCAGCAATGATCACCCACCGCTTTCCGTTCGACCAAATTGCAGAAGCATTCGATATGGTAAGCAATTACAAGGACGGAGTAATGAAAGCAATGATAGATTTCTGAAAATAACCATATAAAATGACAAAGAAGATAAAACCAGAAAAAATACCTCAGGTGCTGCTTTCGAACGGAGCAAAAATACCTGTAATCGGACTCGGCACTTTTGGTTCAGACAACTATACGAATGAACAAATTGCTGAGGCTGTAAAAACTGCCGTACGCATGGGTTACCGCCATATCGATTGTGCCTCGGTTTATGGCAACGAAAAGGAAATTGGGCAAGTATTGGCCGAAATGATTCAAAATGGCGAAATTAAACGCGAAGAACTGTGGATAACTTCCAAAGTATGGAACAACATGCATGGCGAAGGCGACGTAATCAAATCGTGCCGCCAATCTTTAGCCGATTTGCA
>JAFGAF010000336.1 GCA_016933815.1 Prolixibacteraceae bacterium | reverse complement strand
GGAACCATTATGCCCGATATGGAAATGAGGGTTGATGACGAAAACTACTTTATTCTCGACAACCGTAAAACCCAGTGTGTTTTCAGGTTTAACCTCGATGGTGAGTTACTAAATACCATTTGTGAAAAAAAGAAACAAACATCGGCCAACGACCCCGACCTGAGCAACCCTGTTAAATTCAATATCGACCCCTACCGTAACATGGTTGAACTTTACAACTTCGAAAACTCATCGATTACACGTTTTTCATACGATGGAAGCGCTAAAAGCTCCATTGCCTTTCAATTTAACCCGTCGGATTTTGCCCGCGACAACAACGGCCAATACTGGATTTACACCGGATGGAAAAACAGCGAAACACCTTTCAGACTGCTTAAAACCGACAACAATGGAAAAATAACTGACAAACTGATGCGCTTAACAACCAATTGCACACCTACCGAAGGCTATGCTTTTCAACACAGAAAAGATGATTTGCTTTTTTGGGAACTTTTGGGCAATACTGTTTATTCAATAAAAAACGACAAAGTAGAGCCAACTTATCAACTCGACTATGGCAACTACATGCTGCCACTTGACTATCACTATATTGAAAGCGATGAATCGTTCAAGAAAATTAATCAGGCCGGATATTATTCAGTGAAAAAATACCTCGAAAACGACAATTTTGCTTATTTCTTTCTCAACTTTACCAACATCGACAAACGCGACATGTTTCACATTATTATTGACAAAAAAACCAATCAAACCCATATTTACTCCGAAGATGCAGGCATTTCGGCTTTCGACAAAGCACAAGCATTAACCGATAACAACGAACTTGTTTTTTTAGTTGCACCACGACGCATGCGGCAATTAATGAACAACGAAACCGACTACGTTCCTGTGGTTTTCGAAGGTGTGATTGACGAATTGAGCAAATTGCGCAACCCTATTATACTTAAGATTAAGCTCAGATCGCCATCCGATTATCAAAACGACAACAACAATTACGAAGAGCAGAATTATTTTAACGACTAACGTTTCTTTAAACGCAAGCCCTCAACTTCAATTTTACGTGCATTGCGTTGCTCTATTTTATCCCACGATTGTGCGCAGGTAATTCCATTTTTGAGCATGTTTTTATTGCCTCCTATGTGCATATTCGGGAATTTATGCTCTTTTGAGAAAAGTATTTGGATCATCAATCCAAAAACGGCAAGTCCAACCAAAACTGCGGTTATAATTAATATTGCAACCATATTTATAAATCTTGAATTACAAGACACAAAGGTATTAAATTAAACGGTTTTTATCGAGCTCCCTAAAACGGTTTAACATTATTTTAGCATTCGATGCCTCAACGTAATCAAAGCCTAACATTCGAAGCAATTTATTAGCTTCAGAAATTACATTGTTTCGATCGTAAAAATTGCCAACAGCATAATTCAACCATTTCAATATTTTAAATGCATTAAACGAATGATAAAACCTTTTTGAGAAGCTATTTATTGTAGCACAGTTGTTTCTTAAAACACTAATTTCGTCAACAAAAGCAGTTTCAGTTAAGAATTCCTTTAACAAATTATTCTCGGTTAAATTGTCGAGTGAAAAATTACGATACACAAAATCAACATTCTTAAAAATATCAATTAATGCCAAAATCGATTCCAATGGATAAGTAAGGCTTGCATCGGCATTGTTTTCGATATACTTTGCTATTGCCGGGCCAGTACCAAAAGGAACCCTGTTTGACACACGCCCCGAGGGATAAACTACAGTATTGTTAATTTCACCAACTGCCCCCAGTTGCACTAATTTGTGCAGGAAGTAAAAGTCTTCGCCTGCTTTGCGCCTGTTCATTCCACCTTGAGCAATATAAGCCTGTGCTTTTACGCAAAAAGCCGATCCTACGGTGTACAACGAAAAAGGGAAGCCTGCAAACGAGAGTGCATTTTTGTAATATCGCATGTATAGCTCATAAAGCACAACAGCATTCTCAAGCTTCACATCATCAATAACATGTTCAAAATACAATGTCGCTCCAATATTATTTGGCTTTAATACAAAATATTCAGCTATTGCTTGCAAGTAATTATCAGCGACTAAGGTATCGGCATCGAGCGAGACAATTATACCATTGGAGCAATCACAATTATTAAAAAGCGAAATGGCAAAGTCCATTCCAATTTTACGTGCCCACCCTACCCCTGCATGCTTTTGGGGTAAATCGTAAGCTTGCAAAACTTCAATAGCGAACCATGCAGGAGCAATTTTTTTCAACTTTTGAATTTCGTTATATGTTTTGGCGTTTTGCAGCTTCACCGCTTCGGGCGATTGTTCGGAATGATTGATCACCACAACTACCAATACATTACAATTAGGTTGAAGGCAATTGAAAAGCGAAAGCAATGTTTTGGCTATTTCGGGTTCATCGTAACATGGAATTGCTACAACCATTTTAGTGTCACAATCATTATTGTTACACCTAAAGGCAAAGCGAACATTTTGTTTCGATAAATATTGATCAGCAAAAGCCATGAGCATAAAAAAAATCCGTGTACTAAAATAAGCACACGGATTTATATTCGAACAAATATCTTAACTTTTTATTTTTTCGATGCAGCATAACGGCTGTTCAAGCCATCTAAAATATCCTTGGTGATATTGAACTGTTGAGCACCAACAATAATATTTCCGCTATTACTGAAAATATAAGTGTAACCATGTTTCTGGTTGTATTCCTTCACATAGTTTACAATGCTATCGACTAACTGAATGTTTATTTCTTGTTCCATACGAGCCAATTTTGTCGACAACTCCTGATCTAAACGTTGCATATCCTGCTCTTCGCCCAAAATACGGTCTCGCTCGCGTACTGCACGTTCTTCGCTTAAGAAACCGCCCTTTTGTAGTTTCTCCTGAAATGCAATAGCCTGTTTTTCAAGATTTGATCGTTTTTCGCTGAACTCGGCATTGTATTGGTTTTGTTTGCTCATAAAATCATTGTTCAAATCAATGGCCAACTGATAATTGAACAAAATTGAATCGGACAATACATAGGCAATTTTCAGATCGCCTGTTGGTTGGGTGCTATTGTTAACATCGGTACCCGCATCGCTTGTATTTTTACCTGTAAAGTTCAATACAAACAAAACAACCATGCCAATTAAGGCTATAATACTAAGAATAAGTGGTAATTTCTTCATCTGTTTTTCAATATTTAATAAGCAACGACAAAGATAATTTTTCTGACGATACATAAAAGTTAAAAATCAAAAATGCACAAAAACATGTCGGCTTTAAGTGCCAAAAATCATACCCGGGCGCTGATAATCATCATTCATTCAAATTGGCCATGTTGGTAATTTTAAAATAGAATACATA
Organism: Prolixibacteraceae bacterium; assembly: GCA_016933815.1. Taxonomy (GTDB): domain Bacteria; phylum Bacteroidota; class Bacteroidia; order Bacteroidales; family Prolixibacteraceae; genus Roseimarinus. The sequence continues at coordinate 13,828 of JAFGAF010000336.1, read as the reverse complement.
AAATGATTTTACAAACATTAATAGCTTAATAACCATGTTTAACAAAGTTATTGCAGGAACCCTTCCGTACGTACCCAAAAAGTTTGTGTGGGTTTTTTCGAAACGATATGTAGCCGGCGAAAATATTGAAAGTGCATTGACAGCATCGAAGGTGCTCAACCAAAGCAACATAAGCGTTACAGTTGATTTGTTGGGCGAATTTATAAAAACAATTGAAGAAGCAGAGCTCAATAAAAACCAATACATTGAAATTGTGAAACGTTTTACCAACGAAGGGATTAATGGTAGTTTTTCGGTAAAACCAACCAGTTTTGGCCTGCTCATCGACAAAGAAAAGTGCTATGAATATATCCGCGAAGTTGTTGCAGAAGCATCGAAAAGCAACAGTTTCGTTCGCATCGACATGGAAGACGCAACATGTACCGACCTTGAGATAGAACTTTACGGCAAACTAAAATCCGAATTTTCCTTAAATACAGGCTTGGTATTACAGGCGTATTTAAAGCGAACATTCTCCGATATCGAAAACATGATTGAAAAATGGCATAGCCCCCAAACCCCAATAAACTTCAGGCTATGCAAGGGCATTTATATTGAACCGGCCAACATTGCCTTCAAAGATTACCACGAGGTAAGGCACCACTTTTTAACCGACCTTGACTTGATGTTAAAAAATGGTATTTACGTTGGCATTGCTACCCACGATTCATTTTTAGTACGAGAAGCCATTGCATTAATCGAAAAACACAAAGTACCCAAAAACAAGTACGAATTTCAAATGCTTTACGGCGTTACACCGGGTTTACGCGACTCAATAGTATCACAAGGGCACAACATGCGAATTTATGTACCCTTTGGCAAAGACTGGTTTGGCTATTGTTCGCGCCGCCTGAAAGAAAACCCCAAAATGGTTACCGACATTATGAAAGCACTTTTTATACGGGGCTAACGTTACTCATTACGCTCAACTATTGCAGTTAAATACTCAATACAATTTCAGAAAGTGAACGTTTTGGCACATGGTGCACTTGGTTTTCATCGCGCCAATACTTAAAGTTACCGTCGTGTATTGGTTCAAGAACAACCATTTCGAGCGGTTTGCCGAGGGCTATCACGTTAATTATTTCGAACTTTGGGGGAATTTGTAATAATTCACGCAGAACAGGCTTGTTTATTGAACGAAATATGCACCCCCCAAAACCACTTTCAACAGCTCCCAGCAAAATACTTTGGGCAGCAATGCCATCGTCGCAAAAAAACTGATTGGCAATATCGGTATCCAATACCTGAACAATATAAGCCGCAGGGCGTTCACCTTCAACAGGGCCAGCCCAATCGGTTAAAAACCCAGCCCAGGCAAGGGTAGAAAATATCAATGCATTTTTTTGTTCGCTAAACGAAACGATGTACTTTATAGGTTGGGCATTTCGACCCGATGCCGACAAGCGCCCCAAATCGATCCATTGAAGCAATTGTTCTTCTGTAATTTTTTCGTTTTGATAAAATCGGCGGTAACTACGGTTTTTAAGAATCAAATCACGCAACATACAATTGAGTTTTTGTATAAAAAAAAAGAAGGATTGGGATATAGAGTAATTGATTTGACCAACGATAACCTGCAATAAATAAGTGGATGTTTCCCAATCCTTACAGCTATAAAAACGCCATTGTCAAAAAATTATTGCATGTATGCCAAATCAAACAATTAAATATTGTTAAAAAAGCTACAACAAATCGCTGGCCAACTCTGCCAAATAACTGCGTTCGCCTTTAACCAGGTTTACATGTGCAAAAATATTCTGTCCCTTCATTCTGTCCGACAAATAGGCCAAGCCATTCGATTGCTGATCGAGATAAGGAGAATCGATTTGGTGCAAATCGCCGGTAAAAATCATTTTTGTTCCCTCGCCTGCTCGGGTAATTATGGTTTTTATTTCGTGCGGGGTAAGGTTCTGTGCCTCATCAATAATAAAATAAGTATTCGAAAGGCTTCGCCCCCTAATGTATGCCAGCGCAGCAATCACCAAACGTTCTTCTTTTTCCATTTCCTCAATGCGGGTTGACTCAACACTGCGCGGATTATGGCAATGCTTAATCACCGTAAGGTTATCGAACAAAGGTTGCATGTAAGGACGAATTTTTTCATCGGCATCGCCAGGCAGAAAGCCAATGTCGCGGTTGCTGAGCGCAACTATAGGCCGTGCAAGCATAATTTGCTGATAAATATTGTGTTGTGCCAAAGCAGCAGCCAAAGCAAGCAAAGTTTTTCCGGTTCCGGCCTTACCGGTAACAGCCACCAACTGAATGTCGGGGTTAAACAAGGCGTTCAACAAAAAAGTTTGCTCAGCATTGCGTGGTTTTATACCATAAGCATTTACTTTATCGACCCGTTCGTAACGTACGGCTTCGTTGTTAAACCTTACCAATGCCGATGTATTGGGACCTTTAAAAATAAAATAGTCGTTAGCCTTTGGCGGTTCTTCAAAACTAACAGCACCTGCATCGAGAAACTTATTTTCGTATAAAGCCGCAATAAGTGCATCTTCACAATTGTCCTTAATATTAACGCCCCTATCGAACATTTCGAGGTTGGTAACCTTATCGTTTTTATAATCTTCGGAATCGATGCCCAACGATTTTGCTTTCATACGCAGGTTAATGTCCTTGGTAATTAAGGCAACTTTACGTCCGGCATTGTTGTCGCGAACATATTCAGCAATTGACAAAATGCGATGGTCGGCAATATCTTCTTTAAAAGATACTTTAAGCTTATCTGAAAACGGTTTTCCGGTTTCAATTTTCAACTTTCCTTTGTCTGGACCCAACGAAAGTCCGCCGTTAAAAAGATCGTCTTTCACCAAATCGTCGAGTAAACGAACAAACTCACGTGCCTGAAAATTAAGCTGATCGCTACCCCGCTTGAACTTATCGAGCTCTTCGAGCACAGTAATTGGCAGTACCACATCATGCTCATCGAATTTAAAAATACACTGATGATCGTGCAAAATAACATTGGTATCGATGATGTATATTTTTGCTTTATTTCTTGCCATTTTGATATTTTTTTTGAGTTCTTTGCAATGAATTCGATTACGGTTAAAAGTAAGAAAAAAAAGTTCATTCTTTTTAGCTTGAACAAGGGTTTTAAGAAAAAGCTTTTAACAAAAAATGTTAATAAAATGACCTATCGCGAGGCAATAGACTATTTATACAAACAGCTGCCCATGTACCAACAAATTGGGGCTGCTGCCTATAAAAACAACCTCGACAACACCTTGGCACTCGATAAAATATTCGACCACCCGCACAAGCGGTTTCGGGCTATTCATGTAGCCGGCACCAACGGCAAGGGCTCGGTTTCGCACATGTTGGCTTCGGTGTTGCAAAGTGCCGGATACAAAGTTGGCTTGTACACTTCGCCTCATTTAAAAGATTTTCGCGAACGGATAAAAATTAACGGAGAACTTATTCGTGAGGAAGCAGTTTGTAATTTTATTGAGCGTTTCGAAATTTTAAATGCCAACGCCGAAATCAAACCTTCGTTTTTTGAGTTAACAGTGCTAATGGCTTTCAATTATTTTGCAAACGAAAATATCGACATAGCTGTTGTTGAAGTTGGCTTAGGAGGCCGACTCGATTCTACAAACATCATTTCTCCGGTGCTATCGGTAATAACCAATATCAGCCTCGACCACACCAATCTTCTGGGCAACAGCCTCGAAGCAATTGCAAGGGAAAAAGCCGGAATAATTAAATCGGATACGCCGGTTGTAATTGGCGAATACCAAAGCGAAACGGCACCTGTTTTTTCGAAAATAGCAGAAATACTTAACGCACCAATTATTTTTGCCGACAACGAATTTTTGGCTTTGGCTTCGAAAAACGGAGCCATCACGATTACCAACGAATGCGGCATTGTATTCAACAACCTGCAACCCGATTTAACCGGCTCCTATCAGCAAAAAAACATTCTAACTACTGCTGTTTCGATTCTCGAATTACGAAAAGCAGGCATAACGATATCGGACCAAGATGTTTTTGATGGAATAAAACTTGCAGCTCAACAAACCGGATTAATGGGACGCTGGCAAACCCTGCAAACAAATCCCCTGGTTATTTGCGATACTGCCCACAACGAAGCAGGAATAAACTGGGTAACCAAACAAATTGAACAACAAACCTTCGAAAAGTTACACATTGTTTTTGGCACAGTTAACGACAAAGCCATTGATAATATTTTGGCGCTTTTACCCAAAAAAGCAAAATATTATTTTACCCAAGCAGGAATCGACAGGGCACTCGATGCAAAAATTTTGCAACAAAAAGCCAACAAAAAGGGTTTATTCGGTGAAGCATATAACACGGTTAACGAAGCGTATGCCGAAGCAATGAAAACAGCAACAATTAACGATTTTATTTTTATTGGTGGCAGCACTTTTGTAGTTGCCGAAGTTGTTTAATATTTCTACGAATGAAAATAATCAGCAGCCCCTTGTTCGAAATGATCGCTCAAGGCGAACATCAACAACAAGACTTTAAATATTGCATAAACGATTCACGCAAAATAGCCCGATCGTTGGTTGCTTTTGCCAATACCGATGGCGGACGTTTATTGGTGGGGGTAAAAGACAACGGAAAAATAGCAGGCGTACGATCCGAAGAAGAATATTATATGGTTGAAGCTGCTGCTCACATTTACAGCAAACCCAAAATACCTTTTGAAGTACAACAATGGGATGCCGAAGGCAAAACGGTACTCGAGATAATTATAAAGCCAAGCAGCAACAAACCCCATTATGCCGAAAACGACGACAGAAAATGGCTAGCCTACATCAGGCGTAACGACGAGAACATACTGGCAAACAAAGTCATACTAAAGTCGTGGAAATTAAGCAAAAACAAAAAAGGAATTCTTTTCACCTACGATGAGCCCCGAAAAAATCTAATCGACTATTTGAGCAGTAACCAAAGCATTAGCCTGTCAAAATTCAGCCGTATTGCAAAAATTGAAAGATTTTATGCCGAACAAATATTGGCCGAAATGCTTTCACTAAACTGTATCGAAACCGACTTAAACTGCACACCTGTTCAATACCGTTTGAACCAAAATTTCGACTTTGAACAGTTCCCAATTTAAACTAAAAACAAAAAAAGGTGTTATTATCATCTTTTTTAATTTAATTTGTAAAGAGTTGTTAGTACCTAAATTAATTATCGTATGAGAAATATATTTTTATCTTTTTTCACTATTCTACTGATGAGTTCGTGCTTAATAGCACAAGACAGTTACTTAAATGCAAAAGCCGAAGATTCTTTAAAAGTATATCAGAACAATGATTTTTACGAAGTACAATATTTCGAAGAGCCCGACACCAAACAAAAACCAAAAAATGTTATCGTATTTATTGGCGACGGCATGGGTGTTTCGCACGTATTTGCAAGCTTAACAGCCAACAAAGGCGAATTGTACCTGAAAAACTTTAAACACATTGGTTTTCAGACCACTGCTTCGGCCACCAACTACATTACCGACTCTGCTGCTGCCGGCACAGCTTTATCAACAGGCACAAAAACATACGATGCAGCTGTTGGTGTTAACACCGATACAATTGCTTTAGAAAACATACGAGTTAAACTCGAAGAGAAAGGTTTAGCCACCGGTGTTGTATCAACATCGGCAATCACACACGCTACCCCAGCGGCGTTTGTTGCCCACCAACCCTACCGCTACATGTACGAAGCCATTGCTGCTGATTTTCTGAAAACCAATATCGATTTATTTATTGGTGGTGGCTACGACCACTTTACAAAACGCGAAGATGGCCGCAACCTTGTTGACGAACTAAAAGACAAAGGATATCAAATTGTTACCAAAACAAAAGACCTTGACAAAGTAAAAAGCGGAAAACTGGCAGCACTTGTTGCAAACGAACACACACCCACTGTACTCGACGGCAGGGGCAATATGCTCGAAACTGCTACCGAAACAGCCATAAGGGTGCTTAGCAACGATAACGACGGCTTTTTTGTAATGATTGAAGCTTCGCAAATAGACTGGGGAGGACACGCCAACAGCACACCTTATATTGTTTCGGAAACCCTCGACTTAGACAAAGCAGTAGGTAAGGCACTTGCTTTTGCGGCTCAAAACAAAGAAACTTTAATAATTGTAACTGCCGATCACGAAACAGGCGGCATGGCCGTTACAGGTGGAAACCTCCAAACAGGCAAAGTTGAAGCACAATATGTTTGGGGCAATCATACTGCACTCATGGTTCCTGTTTTTGCATTTGGCCCTGGAGCCGATAAATTTACCGGCATTTACGACAACACCGATATCCCCAAAAAAATTCTTGAATTAATTGAGCAATAAAAAGTTATATTGCTATACAACTTTTAAACTGAACACAAAATTTGATTATTAAGCAAATATTGCTTAATAACACATTAAAGCTTTGCAATATTGTGTTACATATTTAATTTTGTCGACATGTTTAAATCACTGGAAGTACTCGATCAAATCAGGCTAAATTTCGATGGCGGAGGGTTATTCGTTCTCAATATTGCGTTGGCCTTTATCATGTTTGGGGTGGCTCTTAACATTAAGCTAAACGATTTTAAAACAGTAGTACAGCGTCCAAAAGCTACAATAGTTGGCTATTTTTCACAATTTTTTGCTTTACCGGCCCTCACGTTTTTACTTATATTGTTAATAAGGCCAACACCTTCGGTTGCATTGGGCTTAATACTGGTTGCATCGTGCCCGGGCGGCAACATATCAAACTTTTTATCGTCGTTGGCAAAAGGCAACACTGCGCTATCGGTTACCCTTACTGCCTTTGCTACCTTGTCGGCAATTTTTATGACTCCTTTCAACTTTGCATTTTGGGGCGGAATTTATGTAAACTATTATAACAAATCGGGGGGTGCATTTTTAAGGCCACTCGAAATTGACATATTTCAAATATTTGTAACTGTTTTTATCATACTTGGAATACCAGTTATTATTGGCGTTTTGTTTGCCAAATACCTGCCCCGAATTACCAAAAAAATATCGAAACCCATTCAACGTTTTTCAATTTTCTTTTTTGTTTTGATGGTAGCTATTATGCTACGGAACAACTTCTCTCAGTTTCTTAAAGTTATCCACATTATTTTTATTATTGTACTACTACACAATGCCTTGGCCTTGGGAGCAGGTTTTTCAATTGCTTCAATATTTAAGCTTAAGCGAAAAGATCGCCGTTCAATATCGATCGAAACCGGCATCCAAAATTCAGGACTCGCATTAACATTAATGTTCAATCCAAAAATATTCCCACCCGATTTTGAACTTGGCGGCATGGCAGTAATTGCAGCCTGGTGGGGCATTTGGCATATAATTTCGGGCTTGATAATGGCATCGCTATGGGGCCGGAAACCACTCGAAGATGAATAACAAAAATTGAAACTGTGAGAAAAGTTGAAAAGAAATCGCTTGGCTATGCCTTATTGAGAAGTTATGCGCACATTATCCATCGTGCTTCGTATCGGTATTTACATGTAAACGGCCTTGAAAATATTCCCAAGAATAAACCAATAATATTTGCGGCCAACCACCAAAATGCATTGCTCGACCCGTTGATGGTTATTTTTGCAACCAATTTGCAACCTGTATTTTTAGCCCGTGCCGATATTTTTAAAAAGAAGTTTATTGCACGTATTTTGAACTACCTGAAAATTGCGCCTGTTTACCGCATGCGCGACGGTAAAGAATCGCTCGAAAAGAATGCCGAATCGTTCGACACCAGTGTGCGAATTTTGAAGAATAATAGAATTTTAGCACTTTTTCCCGAAGGCGCCCACATTGGACTTAAAAGCATGTTGCCCCACAAAAAAGCAATACCACGAATTGTTTTTATGGCTGCCGAAAACACCAACTTCGATATCGACATACAAATTGTACCCGTTGGTATCAATTATTCCCATTACTATAAATTTGGGCGAGATGCTGTAATTAACTTTGGAAAACCAATCGGCACAAAAAACTATTACGATCTATTCCATACCGAAGGCGAGGTAAAAGCATCGAATGCCATGCGCGATGATTTGTACAAAGCCATCGACCAACTGGTTGTAAATGTGCCCGACAAAACACGATATAATATTTACGAACAAGCTTTTGAAATAGCTAAACCAATAGCTGCCAACCAATTAAACATCAGAAACACAAGCCGCAATTTTGTAAAGATTGAGAAATTCATTAGCGAAAAAATAGCACAATACATTGAAGAATCCGATCAACAAAAAATTGACGACATTCAATCAAAAGCCCAAAAATACAAAGAGCTTAAACAAAAAATTGGTGTCGAAGAGCTTGCAATAATGAATCACCCAATTCGCCCCTTCAATTTATTTCTTAGAACACTTGCCATACTATTATTGCTGCCATTTTCAGTTTTAGGAACTCTTGCTCATGGTTGGATTTTTTACCTTACCCGTTACCCTGTTCGAAATTTTATAAAAGATCCGCAGTTTTACAGCACCTTTGCTTTTGGTTTAACACTTGTTTTTTATCCATTATGGGTAATTGGCCTGTTTTTTATACTTATGGCAATGGTTAACAGCTGGCTATGGGCAATGGTATTACTCGTAATAAGTTTCCCGAGCGGTTTACTTGCCTGGGAGCTGCTTCAATTGATAAGGCATACCATTCAAGCACTACGTTTAAAGAAAAAAACAAGGCACAATATAACTTTACTCAATTTGCACCAAGAGCTAAGCCAATTGTATAATCAAATTCTTTCTGATTAATAAATGAGTTTTGTAACCATCCTCTTAATTGCATTAAGCCTATCGTTTGATTCGTTTGCGGTTTCGGTTTGCAGCGGTCTTTCGATGTGCCGCAAAAGCCTAAAACTTTCGCAAACCTTGCGCATTGCCGGTTCGCTAGCTGTTTTTCAGGCTGCTATGCCTCTGCTGGGCTGGCTTATTGGCAATACATTTAACAATGTTGTTGAGCAATACGACCACTGGATCGCCTTTGGGCTTTTATTGATTTTGGGATTAAAAATGATAAAGGAAGGCACTGTTCCTGCGCATGAAAAAAAAATAAAAAACCCAGCTCGCTGGCGGGTATTGATCCCATTATCGGTTGCAACAAGCATCGACGCATTTGTAATTGGCATCAGTTTTTCGTTTTTTAGCAATCAAATAATTATGCCTGTGATACTAATTGGAGTAGTTACATTTACCGTTTCGCTTATTGGTATTTATATGGGACGAAAAATTGGCAAACGTCTTTCGGGCATTGCCGAAATTGTTGGCGGAATTACATTAATAGTAATTGGATTGAAATTTATTTTGGATGAATATTACTTTACCGAACCTTTATTAAGCATTTTTTAATATAAAATGATTATCGAATATTAACCTGAAGCAAGTTCCCTTACCTTGCTCAGTTTCAATTTCGAAACCACACTTTAGGGCTTCAACAATACCTTTTACAATAGTGAGCCCCAAACCTGAGCCACCATAACCACGCGAAAAGGAACCATCGCCCTGTACAAAAGGTTGAAAAATCTTTTTAAAATCCTTCTTATCGATTCCAATACCGGTATCTTTCACAAAATACTCAATTTTGCGATTAACATACCTTGCGCCAATTTCAATACTCCCCTGGTGGGTAAACTTATAGGCATTATCGACCAAGCGCATTATTGCCTTTTTAAGAAAAAACTCATCGGTACTGATTTCAAGTTTGTTATCATCGATCTTAGCAAATTTTATTTCAAGATTGTACTTATCGTGTTTTAAAGCAATGCCATTGGTCTCGTATGCCAGAACATCAACAAACTGATTCACTTTCATGGGCTTATTAACGGCCTTGAACTTTTCATCGCGAACATAGGAAGCATCAAAAATATCGTCGAAAGTTGATAACAGATACAAAGTATTGCTTGATACCAATTTCTGAAATTCTTTTTTCTGTTGCTCGTTTACACCATCTTCGGTCATCATTTCGGTAAAACCAATTATTGCGTTCAAAGGCGTGCGAACCTCGTGCGATATATTGGCCAAAAACTCCGATTTAAGTTTATTAACCGCCTCTGCTTTTTTCAAAGTACTTTTCAGTTGTTTTTCGATAACAATACGATGGGCAATTTCGTTTTCGAGGTTTTCGTTCGAGTTTCGCAACTCTTTAGTACGTTCCTCAACCTTAATTTCAAGGTTTTTATTCGCCTTATTCAATTTAATTAATGCAGCCTGTGCATTGTAACGAGTTGTTGAAAACAAACCAAAAAATACAATTGAAAGAATAATTCCGGTAAGGATAAAAGCAAAAGATGCCGACAAAATTGGCCATCCATTAAATTTAACAACAAGCACATATGTAATTACTACAACAAAAAAATTCGTTGAAAAAAGCCAATAAGGCGCATAAATCATAAAAGCTATTAAAAAGAGCACAAAATAATACGTAGCCAAATTTAAAATTGAATCGGAATCCAATGCAGCAATGGCTGTAGCCCAAGCCAACAACACAAACGGATAATTTTTTACAACAATTGCAATAAGTTTTTGATTTCGCAACCCCAATTTATTTTGACTGTATGCATAACTCAACACAACCAACAACGATAATACGAAAAAAACCGCATCGAGAATTAAATATTGATAGGTCAACTCGTTATAAACCGAACTTAAATCGATAATAATGAACACCAAACAATACGCAATTGAAATTAAAGCAACAAACGAAATACGTTTAAAGTCAATTTCGCGCAATGAAGATATCAACAGGGATTCCTCGCTGCTGTTTAACCTTATTCGCTGTATTCCAAATCGTTCTTCCAAAAATCTCATTGCTCTTTTTTCCAAATATTTACGATCAACAATATAATCATTTTTAAAATATTGATTGTATTCTGAATAATAAAAAAATGTATTTTTAATATCTAATGTATCGTAACCCTATGTAATAGGTAACTTTTTCAAGCAAAAATTTTTAATCGACAACAAGCTAAATCCTTTCTTTTGTGTGCTATTCTTTGTAAATTGTTGAGCATAATTTAAAACAAAAAAATCATGAGGAAGTTCTTAAATGTAATGGCTTTTGTTGTAATGATAGTAATGAATTATTTGGCTAATGCCCTTCCCATAAATGGGATGACTACCGGCGAGTTGTCCGATAATTATCCCAATTTATTTGTGCCAACCGGCTTAACTTTTTCTATTTGGGGCATTATTTATCTTTTATTGGCAATATGCTGTGTGCTTCAATTTTTTCCTCAATTTAAAAAATACGAAGAAAAAACGGGTTGGTGGTTTGTTCTGTCATCGGTTTTAAACAGTTTTTGGATTATAACCTGGCATTACCAAATGCTTTTACTTTCGATGTTGATTATGATTGGCCTTTTGTTTTCGTTAATTGCCATAAACAAACAACTTATTTCACAACCCTTAAGCATACTAAAAGCTGCTTTTGGCATCTATTTAGGTTGGATATGCATTGCAACCATTGCTAATGCAACTGCATTTTTGGTACATATCGACTGGAATGGGTGGGGCATAAACGATCAGACCTGGGCCATTGTACTTATTTGTATTGGGCTGTTAATTACATCGATAACTACACTGCGGTTTAGAAACCCCTTTATTGGACTGGCTGTTGCATGGGCATTTTTGGGCATTGCGATAAAACGCTCATCCGATTACAGAGAGATATACCTGGCAGCAATTTTTGCCGCTGTAATTTCGGTCGCAGTACTTATTTATGCTTTTTTTCAGAAAAATTATTCAAGAAAAACAACCTTGAGTTAGCACAAACATACACTAACTCAAGGTTCAATATTTAAAGTGTTACACCCGTTTTAAATATGGCTATTTCTTTAAAACCACTTTTCTCGTGATTCAATTGCAGGCCACCGGCAACAGCAATCACATGTTCAATAAATTCATCGAGTAAAGCTTGTATGCTTTTGCCTTCGAGTAAACTTCCGGCATTAAAATCGATCCAATTTTGTTTTCGGTTGAACAAATCGCTGTTTGTCGATATCTTCATGGTTGGAACAAAACTGCCGAACGGCGTTCCCCTTCCGGTGGTAAAAAGCACCAATTGGCAACCACTAAAGCCGAGTGCCGAAGCTGCAACCAAATCGTTGCCGGGAGCCGACAATAAATTTAGACCGCTTTTTTTCAATGGCTCGGCATAACTCAAAACATCGACAACAGTAGCAGTTCCGCCTTTTTGGGTGCAGCCCAACGATTTGTCTTCCAAGGTGCTGATTCCCCCTTTTTTATTACCGGGCGACGGATTTTCGTAAACAGGTAAATTATGCTGCAAGTAATAATCTTTAAACCCGTTGATGAGCGCTACTGTTTTATCAAAAACCTGCTTATTCTCAGCCCTCTCCATCAAAAGTGTTTCGGCACCAAACATTTCGGGCACTTCGGTTAAAATGGTTGTACCACCTTGCGACACTAAAAAATCGGAGAATACACCTAGCAAGGGGTTAGCTGTTATACCCGAAAAGCCATCGGAACCGCCACACTTAAGGCCTACCCGAAGTTCCGATAATGACACATCGGAACGAACATCGGAACGCATGGCCTCATATATTTGTTTGACCAAATCAAAACCTGCTTCAACCTCATCTTCAACATCTTGCGCTACCAAAAACTTCACTCGTTGTTCGTCAACATCACCTATAAACTTTTTCAGATCGGCAATTTGATTGTTTTCGCAACCAAGCCCAAGTACCAACACACCTCCGGCATTTGGATGAGTAATCAAACGAGCCAGTGCTTTTTGGGTATTAACATGGTCGTCGCCTAATTGAGAGCAACCATAGCTGTGTTTAAATACCTCAACAGCATCGATATCGTATGGGTTGAGTTCGCGTTTAAACATATCGGCAATTTGTTGAGCCTGCCCGTTTACACAACCTACAGTGGGCACAATCCACAACTCATTTCGAATACCGGTGGTTCCGTTAGCTCGTGAATACCCTTTAAAAGTGAGGTTTCGGTTCTCAAAATTTAAACTGTTCAAATTCTGATTAAATGTATAATCAACTGCCCCCGAAAGGTTAGTTTTCAGATTGTGCACATGCACATGCTGTCCGGCTTTTATACTTTGTAAAGCATGACCAATTGGCGCGCCATATTTGATCAGGTTTTGGCCATGCTCAATATCAGTAATCGCCATTTTATGCCCAGTTGGCACTTGATCTAACACAGTAATATTGCTGTTGTTAACAGTAATTACTTCTCCCGGGGAAAGCTCATGCAGCGCAATAACTACATTATCGGACTGATGTATTTGAATGAATTTTTCCATTTAATTTTGCATTTTATCGATGGTAAATTGCATAAGCGGATTTTGGTCGTTAAGCACAGCCTTCACTGCCCTTTTCATTCCAACCTGCTGAATGAGAAACAAATAATGACTTACCGTAATTGTAAGGTTGGGTATTTGGTTCAAATCTTGCTTCCAAACTTTTTCGAGCCTAAGCACCTTTTCAACAAGGTTGAATAATGAAATTGGGCGCCCGTCGCAATTCGCCCAAGCGTCTTTGTAAAAGTCAAGAATCCACTGATCATCGTTAACGCAATAAGTTTCGCCATGGTTTTCACCTTTAAAATAAGCAATCATAGCAGCCAACGAAAACACCAATTTTTGAGGAAGCATATTGTGGTTTTTTTGGAAATTTATTAGTGACGGAAGATTCCGTGTTTCCCATTTCGACATTGCATTTAAAGCGATACTTTGCCATTGATGCCTTATAAAAGGGTTCGAAAAGCGTTCAAGAATTTTGTTGGCAAAGGTTTTGAGTTCGCTTTCGGC
>JAFGAF010000335.1 GCA_016933815.1 Prolixibacteraceae bacterium | reverse complement strand
TGGAATAATAGCTTGTTGGGGTCACACCGCAGTAAAGGTCAAGCGTTACGAAACACCGAAACCGCAGATGGCATCTCGTCAAAGACGATCGAATGCAAACATCTCGTTGCAAACGAGGAGTTGGTTGCTATCGGGATTGGAATTTGTTTTTGGGTTTTGAAATGATGGGATTAACACCCATACTTTTTTATTATATTTGATGCAAAAAAACAATCAATAATGAACAGTAACGAATTTGACTCTTTCATCAAAATTAAAATACAAGATCTGGTCGATCGGATAATGGATCGCAAACAACTCTCGTTCGAAGATGCTATAAGCTATCTATACAACTCGCAAACCTATAAGACCTTGCTAATCGAGAAGAACAAAATGTGGCATTTCAGCACCGAAAAACTTTTTCTAATACTTAACGATGAATATACGAACAATAAAATAAGTTTTCCCGATTATGCCTGATCGTTTTAAAAAACTAAATTCAATACAAAGCTTTCAGTTGTTTTGTCTCGAGAGCTATCGCAATACAAAAGGAATTTCGGCAATAAAAGCCTTACACGATTTTAAAACCTACAATGTATTTAGCTTTTTAGAAGAAGCATATCAGGTTCTTCATACCCAAAGCCAACATTATATTTTATCCGAAATTAATCGTTATATTCAACAACATGACAATACTGTACCACGGTAGTACCGAAATAATACAAAGGCCCAAAATATTGGAAATACAACGACTTCTGGATTTTGGAAAAGGTTTTTATACTACTAAAAACAAAGAGCAAGCCGAACGGTGGGCTCATCTTAAACAAAAACGTGAAGGCAAAAACACCAAAGCATATGTCACTGTTTACATTTTCGACGAAACAGAATTATGCAAACTTAAAATAAAAGAATTCAGCCTGGCCGACGAAGAATGGCTCGACTTTGTTGTAAAAAACCGTAACGAAGATTACAACCATGGTTATGAATTGGTATCCGGCCCGGTTGCCAACGACACACTTTACCAAACCTTAAATCTATACGAAACAGGAATATTAACTAAAACCGAAACTATTGCCCGCTTAAAGGTTCATCCTTTATACAATCAAATTTCGTTTCATTCCCCACAAGCACTTCAACTTCTACAGTACAAACAAGCTTACATGGTAATGATGGGGTGATGTGATGGAAT
>JAFGAF010000334.1 GCA_016933815.1 Prolixibacteraceae bacterium | reverse complement strand
TTGAAAGCTTTAGGTGGAAGTTTTAATTCACTCGCTGCTGCTTGCGCTTATAACTTTATTGCGCCTAACGAAAAGTACAAGGTCAGGGTATCGGCAATGGGTTTTCGCACCGATAAAAATAATCTTACAGGTAATAATGCCGATAACAACTGGACCGATTTGATCGATAACTATGAAAATGATTATTCCTTTGGAATGAAATTTAATTCAGCCGGATTTTCAGCCGGTTTCACTTATTCACAAAAGCAATCGTCGAATGCAACAGCACAAAAAAGTGTTGGTTCAATTTACCGCGATTTTGGTTCGTTGTGGAATATTCGCTTTATTAATTCTTATCTGGCATATCGCGAGTCATTTACAAAAAACATTTCAGGTTCGGCAATGGTTTATAACCGAAATGCAACTGTGCTTCCTAACAGTGTTTATTATGTTACAGATACAGCTCAGGTAGGGTATTACCGTCCCAATAATCTTGTTGGTGCCGAGATGATGTTAAATTATAACGGAGAAAGGTATTTGAATATAAATAGTGGGTTGTCGGTTGAATATGAGCGATTGTCTCAAGGTGCAAGCTTGTCGTACAGTAATTCAATGTACCAAAAACCACCAGAACCATCGGTACCAATCATTAACGGAAATGTAATTTTTAGCGCTTTTCTTGAGCCGCGTTTAACTGTTAGTAATCAGCTGTTTGTAACCGGTGGTGCTAGAATCGACATCAACAAAGATTTCAAATACGTATTAACACCTCGTGTTGGTTTGAATTATAGTTTAGGCAAGCAGTTATTCAGGGTGTTTTATGCCGAAGCCTTCAGGGCTCCAAAACCATGGGATTATACCGATGGCTTGGGCAACTCAAATTTAAAACCTGAAAAATTTAGATCTTACGAATTATCGGGAACTTTTATTGTGGCAAAAGGCTTTAGCACCCAAATGTCGGTTTATTATAACGAACTGTTTAATGGAATGATGCGGGTTTTCGAAGATGATGGCTTTCGATGGGTAAATCAATCGATTATAAGAACAAAAGGAGTTGAGCTGAGTTTTAATTATTTATACCATAAATGGAAGTTTTATACAAATTACACTTACAATAAAAGCTTTAATGAACAAGGGCTACAGGTGCACGAAATCAGTCCCAATGTTTTTAATGCAGGTACTACTTACAGAATGAATAAAAATCTAAAAATTAATTTACGCGCTAACTATGTTGGTGAACGCACCAATCCCAAAACCATTACTGCAAAAGGCAATAATTTGATTGATGCATATCTTTTATTGTCGGGTGCAATTACATGGATCCCATCCGATCAGGTTTCGGTTCAACTACTAGCAAAAAACTTGCTTGATGCAAAATATTATCATTCATCGAACCGTCAGCCCGATAGATATTTGCAACCAGGACGAGGAGTGTTTTTAACAATGGCATACAACTTAAATAAATAATGTAAATATCAATGAGGCGAGTGTTATATATATTGCTTTTACTGATGCTTTGTAGCGTTGGTAATTTGTATGCTCAATTCGACAAACCAAAACTTATCGGAGCTTATTGTTATCGTTTTGCTGAATATACTTATTGGTACAACGAACCCGAATATACAAATTTTGAAATTTTGCTGTTCACTAATAATCAGTCTGTTATTGAGGAGTTTAATCGTTTTTCGCAATCGAAGACCATTAAAAATAAACCGATTAAAGTGCTTGTTGGTGATGATGTGGCAACGAATATTGACTTGCCGGTACGTATGGTGGTGCTATGTGCCGACATGATCGATTGGGTTGACAATGTAAGGGATATGCTTGATCAGAAGCCCGTTTTACTGGTTACCGAAGACTACAACGATGCAAAAAATGTTATGATTAACCTTTTCGCTACCAGCGATAATCAAATGATGTTTGAGGTAAATAAAGCCAATATTTTATTGCAGAATCTTGTTGTCGATCCCGAAATTTTATTGTTGGGAGGCACCGAAATCGATTTGGCCGATTTATACCGAAGTTCGCAACTTGAGCTTGAGCAACTACAAAAAAGATTGTTCGACGTAACCGATTCTGTGGCATCAATGCAATTATTGATTGATGAAGCTATGGTTGTTTTAGACGAACGTCAAAAACAAATTGAAAAACAAGAACGGCTTTTGAATGCTCAAAATAATGAATTGATTGCCGGAAAACTTGAGATTCAAAATCAAAAAAACGATTTATTAAATCATAAAAATCAGCTTAAAAAACAGGAACAGCAGTTGAATGATCAGGTAGCATTAATTGCCAAGCATCAATCCGATATCGATAAACAGAAAGATAGCATGGCTGTTCAACTGTATGAAATAAATTCAGCCCGGGCTAAACTCGACAGCTTAATTCACGAAATTGATGTTCAGAATGAATACCTAAGTAATCAATATTCAGTAATTAAAAGGCAACGAGTAAGCTTGCTTATGGCAGCGATTGCCGGTTTTATGACTTTGATTCTTTTGGTTGTGCTTTATGTCAGTTTCAGGGGGAAAATAAGGCATAATCGCATACTAAAGGAGCAAAAGCAACACATCGAAAATGTTAATCAGAAAATGAAACGTGTAAATCAGCATTTGTACGGTATTATTGCTCGCTTGCGCGAAACCCAAACGCAATTAATTACTGCCGAAAAAATGGCCTCGCTTGGGGTTTTAACTGCTGGTGTGGCGCACGAAATCAATAACCCGATTAATTTTATTTATACCGGAATTAACAGTCTTGAAAACGATTATAACGACCTCGTTCAGTTTTTTGAAGATGTTTTAAACTCTGTAGCCGAAAAGCCCGATATGAGTCAACATTTGAAGCAAGTAACAGATAATTCGGATTATTACGAGCTGATTGAAATTATACCGCAAACCATTAAGGATATAAAAGTTGGTGCCGAAAGGGCTGCTGATATTGTAAAAGGCTTAAGGAATTTTTCACGTATCGATAAGGACTCAATGCAGCCTGCCAATATTCACGATGGGATCGATTCGGCAATTTTATTGTTGCGTAACAAATTTAAATACCATGTTGAAGTGGTAAAGGAATATGGAAAAGTGCCTGTTGTAATGTGCTATCCGGGAAAATTGAATCAGGTTTTCCTTAATATTTTATCGAATGCAATAGATGCGATAAGCGATAAAGGTCGCATTACAATAAAAACCTATACTCAAAAAGAATATTTGATAATTTCATTTCATGATAACGGAAAAGGAATTGCCCCCGAAATTCTGGATAAGGTTTTTGATCCATTTTTTACTACCAAAACAGTTGGTCAGGGGGTTGGCCTTGGTTTGTCTATTAGCTATTCGATTATACAAGAACACAACGGACACATCGAAGTAAAAAGTAATAAAAATAGTGGCACTGAATTTACAATTTCATTACCTTGTATTGATTTGCAAAACGAAGAAAAATGACAAGTGAGAAAAAAACAATACTCTATATCGACGATGAAGAAATTAATCTGAGGTTGTTTAAATCTACTTTCAGGCGAAATTACAATGTCATAACTTCACAGTCGGCCGAAGAGGGTTTGCAGGTGCTTGAAAATCAGCATGTCGATTTAATTATTACCGACCAACGTATGCCAAAAATGACAGGCGTTCAGTTTCTGTCAATGGTGCAGGAACGTTTTCCCGATATTCCTCCCGGAAGGTTAATTATTTCGGGTTATAGCGATCCGGAGGAAATTACCTTGGCTTATAACAAATATCAACTTTATAAATTTATTGCTAAGCCTTGGGATCAGAATGAACTAGCAACAATCATTAACGAAGCAATTAAAAAATGAACAGTTCGGGTAAATATACAATATTGTATGTCGATGATGAAGAATCGAATTTACGGATCTTTAAAAATACTTTTCGTAGAGATTACAATATTCTTACTGCCACGTCAGGTGTCGAGGGTTTAAAGTTGCTCGATAATGAGCATGTCGATTTAATTTTAACCGATCAGCGTATGCCGGGCATGACAGGAGTCGACTTTCTGAAAAAAGCAATTCATAAATATCCCGAGCTTAATCGCATTTTGGTTACTGCTTATTCCGATTACGATATATTGAGGCATGCAGTTAACGAACTAAAAATTTTTCAATACGTTGAGAAGCCCTGGAAACAAGACGATATTAAAGTAACTATCGATAGCGCCCTCGAAATTCACCGTTTGCGCATCGAAAACCAAAGGCTCACTTCAACTTTAATGCAAAACAACAACGAACTTAAACGCATTAACGAAGAACTTAGTCGCGAAATTGAAAAACATAAAATCACTCAAATTGAGCTTATTAGGGAGAAAAATTATGCCGAAAGCTGCAATAAGCTTAAATCGGCTTTTTTGGCCAATATGAGCCACGAGGTTCGTACCCCAATGAATTCAATCAAAGGTTTTATTGAAATTGTTGGTGACGATAACCTTGACAATCAGACCAAAAGTAAATACTTGGGCATTATTAATAATAGTTGTGATCAATTGCTGCATATCATGAACGATATTATTGAAATATCGAAAATCGATTCGGGAAATATCGATTTGAAAAGTGAGATGTTTTCGATTAACGATTTGTTGAACAGGGTTTATGATCACTGTACACCGCGTAATTCAAACATTGAATTTAAAGTTTCTTCGTATTTGCCCGATGAGCATGCTCAAACCTATGCCGATTTAATTAAGCTGGAGCTAATTTTTTCGAACTTGCTTGATAATGCTATAAAATTCACCCAAAAAGGGACCATTAGTTTTGGAGCTGAATTAATGCCAACCGAAATTAAGTTTTTTGTGAAGGATACCGGTATCGGGATTGCTAATGAGAACTTTGAGCTGATTTTTGATCGTTTTAGTCAGGTCGATTTTGCTACGAACCGAAAATATGGTGGCAATGGTCTCGGATTAGCTATTTCGAAAGCTTATATCGAAAAAATGGGAGGCCGTATTTGGGTAGAATCTATGCTGGGCGAAGGTGCTACTTTTTATTTTACATTGCCACGGTTTATCTGAGTATGTTTAATTGGCAATTTGCAAAATCATAATGCCTGTTTGTAATTTGTTTCCTTGGATGTATTCTTCAAGTTTTGTTTCGCTCAAAATTACTTTGCCTTTGTCGGATGAAGCATGCAGTAGCTTAATTTGTTGTTTTTCATTAATAACGATTCCTGTATGCACAACATCTAAGCCATCGATAGCCGTAGTGAAAGCTACAATTGAGCCATGAGTCATGCTTAAATTTGTACTTCGAATATCGTCTTTTGGAATATAAAAGTATTTGCGCTTCGAAATTGTTTTTTCAATTTTTTGTATCACCGACACAAATTCTGCATTATTTTGCAATTGTTTGTAAGCTCCGGTGTGGGTGCTCATAAAGTTTACCATGTTAGGGTAGGGGATTCCTCCTAGTTGCCGGGTAATATCTGAAATGTACGCTTTTTGCGAGTTGTCGCTAATCCAGTCGGTAAAATAATGAAGGCGGCCTGTATAGTCGGTTAGTTTGCCATTTCGGTACCTTATGCTTTCAAGTGTTTCACAAAATTTATCAAACGATGGCGATTCTGATTTAATGGTAAGGCTAAGCGCCAAGCAGGTTTCAATAAAAGTGGTACAATCGAACTCCCTTAAGTTGATTACCAATTGTTCGTTTTCCTGATTTTCGAGCGTATGGCTTTTATAGGGCGTATCTATAAACGACAATGCCAGCATACTGAAAACACTACTTGTAGGCATGTTGGCCATGACTTTGTATTGATTGATTTTTTGCACAACCAATACCGAGTCTGTTTGAGTGTATACTTTGGCTGTTTTGGTATCTTGTTTTTTCGAAAATACCGAACAGGCCAGTAAGGTGGAGATGATTATCAGAAGGCTGAATTTTCTCATTCAAATTATTTTTGAATACTAAATAACATTAAATATCCGAAATTTCAATCATTTGGCTTTCCGATTGTTTTATTTCTTCAATGGTTTTGTTCATTCTCTTTTGGGCAATAACTGTTTTTACATTCATGTAACATCCGCCCAGGCAACCACCTTCGCAGCTCATTCCTTCAATAAAATTATATTGGCCTTGTTTTTTTACTATTTTTAGCTGCTTTATGGCTTTTTTATCGATACCGTTAATTACAAGTGGTTTAATGTTGGTGTTTTGTGGCAGTTTATTCTTCACTGCACCCAATACACCTCCCGACATGGCAAAGCCCCAAGCATCGGTTCCTGCTTCAATTTTTGAAGCCTCGTAATAGATACTTGCAAAGTCGATATCAAGTGCCAGTAAAAGTGCGGCAAGCTCTTCAAAGTTAATCACCATATCAACCTCGTTTACATTGAACGATTCGGCTTTCTTGGCCATGCAAGGTCCAATGAAAACGGTTTGTGCATTCGGATAACGTTTTTTTGCTGTTTTTGCAGCATAAACCATTGGCGATGGAGTGCTTGATACATGATCGGCCAATTCGGGAACATGTTTTTTAATAATTTTTACAAACGAAGGGCAACACGATGTGGTTAAAAGATTTTCGCCTTGTTCAATAAATTCGGCCGCTTCGTGGGCAGCTGTTTGTTCGGCGCCTTCGGCTACAAAAACTACATTTTCGAAACCAACCTGCATCAACGCTTTTTTCATTTGTTGTAACGAGCATTCAAAACTTGCAGCCACCGATGGGGCAAGCAATGCTGTTAAACTCTTTTTTCGCTTTAAAGTAAATGCTAAATCGAATAAATGCGTTTCTTCAACAATAGCTCCAAAGGGGCAAGCTGTAAGGCATTTTCCACAGAAAGTACATTTATCGAAATCAATTACTTCTTTACCGTTTTCATTTTTCGATATGGCACCCACCGGGCAAGCTTGTTCACAGGGAACCGGCGCGTAAATAATTGAATGGTAGGGGCAAACCGATTCGCAAATGCCGCAGCTTACGCATTTATCGGGGTTAATTACTGCTCTGCGTCCAATAATGTCGATGGCATCTTTGGGGCAGTTTACTTCGCATGGGCGCCCCTCGCATCCTCGGCACATATTGGTTACTATGTAGTTATTTTGTTGGCATCCGTGGCATGCATCTTCAACAACATGCAGTATTTCGCGTTCGCTATTGGCTTTTACATACGATTGCAGAATAAAATCAGACAAAGGGCTAAGTTCATCATCTTCGCTTTTTACTTCGAAGCCAAGCATGGCCATTATTTTTTGTTTGATAAGCGCACGGTCGCGATAAACACAACACCTGAAACTTTCGCTGCCACGCGGTCGCATGGCCATAGGTATGCGATCGATTTCGTCGAGTAGCTTCTCGTTAAATATCAAGCTAACAATGCGTTTCTGAATCTCGCGCCTAATTTGCATTGCTTTGTTTTCAACTACCATTTTGTTTCCCCCTTTGTTTTAACTATGGTGCAAATCTGGCAAAAAAATGACTCATTGCATGTTATAAAACATGTTTTCTGTAAGTGCTTAATCATTTGTTTAAAAAGAATGGCTCTGTTTTGTTTGTTGAACAAATAAATGCAATTTTGTGACAACCGAAGCAACTCTTTTTAGCGTTAAACCATCAAAAAATAAAACTAAAAAATGAAGCACCTAATTCAATCGTTTCGAATAATAGTCCTATCTGCATTGTCGTTTTTGTTTTTTGCATGTCCGCCCAAATGCAACAATCAATTGATAGTTATATCTCCAATACCCGATTCGATACTCAATTTAGTTCCTTATGTCGATGGGCAAAAGGTGTGTTTGAAGCATTCTGAAGGTACTCAAATTGTGTTTGATTGCAGCCGGAGAAGGCATACCGAATTTGACGATTTTGATTATGGATGTGGCAATAGTATTGAGTTTGAGGTTGATCGAACAATTCTTACACCTGAGTATCCCTTGCCCGAAATTTCTTTATCGATAAAGAAAATCAGCGAAGATTATGTTGATATGAATTTATGGTTTGCCGGAGGTAATTTCAATTTTATTTTCTACGAAAACAAAGTTGATACGCTTTTGGAGTATGTGATTGATAATCATATTTATATCAATGTTTGGGCCTTGAAATCGGATCATTACAATTCGTATCTAAATCAACCCGAATTATTGGTAGATAGCCTGTATTACAATGCCGAATATGGCGTTTTAAGAATTAAAATGAATAACGGTGAAACCTATGATTATGACAATTCCTGCAAAAATTAAATGCTCGATATTATTGGTGTTTTTAGTTGTTTTGTTTTCGTCGTGTGCCGAAGATCAAGCGCTAAAAAAAGTAAACTATTACCTTAGTGATACTATTACGCATTGGTTGGTAAGCGACACTGCATTTATGCGATTCGAGGTGGTCGATAATAATGGCATTGACCGTGAGTATTTTATGCATGCCAATGAACACGATAACACCATTGGTTCATCTTATTTTATGGGTGTCAAAACTCAAGTGAGTTTTACCGAGTATTGCTATCAGCGTTTTCGGTCGAACTATTTCGATGAATTCAGTATTTATTTATATCCTTCGTTTAACGACGATGTTTATGGTGAGCAGATTCATTTTTCGATAAATGACTTAAGCTTTCATTACGATAACAATCTGAATATTGTTACCGATATTTATTTTGGTAGTCATTATTTGAATCTTCGAATTACCAGCGATGGCGTTGAAGATAAATCGCTTATTTCATCGTCACTCAGTTTTTTGGATTCAATTTCAATTAACGGAAAAGAATATTCAAACTTATTTCACTTCAAATTAAATGATTTAAAAGAATATTGGGACGATTATACCATTACCGATATTTATTTTGCACAGGGAGTTGGGCTGCTCCGTTACGACATGTATAATGGATTGATATTTACCCGCAAATAAGATTTGCCCTGTTTAATAGCCTGTTTCGAACAGTATTTATTGCTCAAAAAAATCTTCATTTTTTATTAATTGGGTTTATGGTAATGCAAAAT
This sequence comes from Prolixibacteraceae bacterium, assembly GCA_016933815.1. Taxonomy (GTDB): domain Bacteria; phylum Bacteroidota; class Bacteroidia; order Bacteroidales; family Prolixibacteraceae; genus Roseimarinus. The sequence continues at coordinate 2,681 of JAFGAF010000334.1, read as the reverse complement.
CTGTAAATTTGCAGTTACACGACATGTTATTAACCCAAAAAATATTCGAAATGAACCGATTATCGTTGTTACTAATTACAATCCTTTTTGTTATGCAAACATCATGTGCTTCGAAAAACGAGGCTGAAGCAGGATATAGTCCGCAAATTCAAACATTAAATTCCAGTCGTTTAACCCCCGAAATTTTATGGATGCTTGGACGCATTAGTGGAGAGAGTGTATCGCCCGATCAAACAAAAGTTCTTTATACTGTGACTTATTACAATGTTGAAGAGGATAAAGGCTATAGCGATTTGTATTTGTACGATATAGCTGCGAAAGAAACTAAGCGAATAAGCAACACAAAAGCAAACGAAGGTGGTGCCACCTGGCGTCCCGATGGCAAGCGAATCGGGTTTTTGAGCAACGAATCGGGATCAAGGCAGTTATGGGAGATTGACCCCGATGGAGCTAACAGAAAACAAATAACTTTTATTGATGAGGGGATAAGCGGGTTTAAATATTCGCCAAATGGTGAAAAAATTGCATTAGCGATACGGATTAAGCTCGATCAATCGGTTAACGATATGTACCCCGATTTGCCCAAAGCCAATGCCCGGCTTGAATCTGATTTAATGTATCGCCATTGGGATACTTGGCATGATTATAAATACAACCACATTTTTATTGCTGATTATTCCGAAGAAGGAATTTTTGAAGCAAACGATATAATGGCAAACGAACGTTTTAGTTCGCCTACTGAGCCTTTTGGCGGTATGGCTGATGTTGCCTGGTGCCCCAACGGAAAACTGCTTGTTTATGTTTGTAAAAAGAAAACAGGAAAGGACTATGCTTTCTCAACCAATTCGGAATTATGGATGTATGACACGGGTACAGGAAAAACATCGAATTTTTCTGAAGGCATAATGGGTTACGATATGCACCCGGTTTTTTCGCCCGATGGCAAATATTTGGCATGGGAAAGCATGGCGCGTGATGGTTATGAATCAGACCAGGCAAGATTGATGATTGCAAATGTCGAAACCGGTGAACGCACAAACCTTTTTGATAACTTTGAAGAAAGTGCCCAAAGCATAACCTGGTCGGCCGATGGTAAATCGATTTATTTCATTTCGGATGTGCAAGCAACCGACGAAATATTTAAAGTAAATGTTGCTGATCAAGAAATTGTTCGCTTAACAAACGGAGTGCATAATTATAAATCGATACAACTTGCCGGCGACTTTCTGATAGCTCGCAAACAATCAATGTCGTATCCCGATGAACTGTTTGTGGTTGATCTTAAGGATGGTAACGACAGCCCGATAACCCAGGTTAATAAACCAATATTTGATCAGCTTAAACTTGGAAAGGTTGTGAAGCGTTGGGTTAAAACTACCGACAACAAGGATATGCTGGTTTGGGTAATTTTACCACCTGATTTCGACGCTCAGAAAAAATACCCATCATTGCTTTATTGTCAGGGCGGGCCTCAGGGAACTGTAAGTCAGTTTTGGTCGTATCGATGGAACTTCCAGTTAATGGCAGCCAACGATTACATTATTGTTGCACCAAACAGGCGAGGTTTGCCGGGTTTTGGAATGGAGTGGCTTGAACAGATCAGCAAAGATTATGGGGGGCAAAACATTCAGGATTATTTGTCGGCAATCGACGATGTTGCGAAAGAACCCTATGTCGATTCTGAAAAGTTGGGAGCCATAGGAGCAAGTTATGGTGGGTATTCGGTTTTTTACCTGGCCGGTCATCACCAAAAAAGATTTAGCGCCTTTGTGTCGCATTGCGGCATTTTTAACTTCGAGCAAATGTATGCCACTACCGAAGAAATGTGGTTTGTAAATTGGGACATAGGAGGTGCATGGTGGGAAAAAGATAATAAAGTTGCGCAACGCTCGTATTCTTTTTCGCCGCATAAATTTGTCGATAAATGGGATACCCCAATTTTGGTTATACATGGCGAAAACGATTTCAGGATTCCTTATACACAGGGAATGGCTGCATATAACACAGCTATTATGAGAGGAATACCTGCTCAATATTTGCATTTTCACGATGAAAACCATTGGGTTTTAAAACCCCAAAATGGTCTTTTATGGCATCGTACCTTCTTTAATTGGTTAGATAAATGGCTTAAATGATAATATTTCACTTTTTGATGTTTTGATGAACGCACGTATTTAATTGATAAAAGTCATGGTGGTGGTGACGAAATCAACTTTTTTTTACATTAATGGAAAAAAATTGCAGAAATATTTTGCAGGAATAAAAAAACGATTTATCTTTGTGGCATAATATCAAAGCAAGGATATTAAAAAATAAAGATTTTTTTTTTGGTGGTGTTTTAGTTTAAGAGGGGAACGAAATGGCTCAGCAGTCTGCTGGGCCGTTTCTATTTTTATGCGTCCCCGAATTTTTAAGAGCGTTTCAAATCGATTAACACCGTCTCGAATTCAATACATCCATACTATTTTAACATCCCCAATTACTTTTTTTTCTTTTTCGAGTTACTGCTGATGCTTTAGCCACGAAACTCCGTTCAGCGTTAGCTAATTCATAAATTAAAATGGATTCAAAGAGTCCATAATTCGTGTTTTATCTGAACACTATGATGTATAGTGTAGAAATACAGATCATTATAAGTTTGATAATTTTGCAGATTTAACTAAATCGAATAACAAGTTATT
>JAFGAF010000333.1 GCA_016933815.1 Prolixibacteraceae bacterium | reverse complement strand
GGTGTACCTATTACCATGATGATGAACATGGAACGTCGCCATGGCCACATGAAACCGGTTATCCAAAAAGCTTTGGTTGAACTCGATGGCAAGCCTTTCTCATATTTCGCATCGAAACGCGAAGATTGGGCTGTAAAAACCGACTTTGTTTACCCTGGTCCTATTCAGTATTTTGGTCCAACCGAAGTTTGCGACCGTGTGTCGGAAACCCTGAAGCTCGAAAAAGCTTAATATTCAGCTTATAATATAAAGTATATGGGCGTTGCTGTTTGCAATGCCCATATTTTTTTGTTTGAAGCTTGAAATGTTAAAAATAAGTTAAAAAGGTCTTTTTTTATATCCGGGCATTAAACATTTAACCTCGTTTGTGGTCAATAAGGTCGTTTGTTAGTTTGATCAGAATTTATATAAAATAGTATGAGAAGGAATATATTAACATTTTTGTTATTCGTTTTAGGAATAAGTGTTTATGCTCAGCCATCGGCAGTTTATAATACAAGTGATAATTCGGCACCTTTACAAGGTTCGTTAAAAGGGAAGATTGTTGAGTCGGGGAGTAATGTACCGCTCGAGTATGCCAATATTGCAATTTTTTCGAGTGCCGATTCGTCGTTGGTTAGTGGTGCAAATGCCGGACCCGATGGTAGTTTTATGATTACTGGCATTAAGCCGGGTAAATATTACGCCGATGCAAAATTCATTGGTTACGAGCATTCTTTTAAGGCCGAAATTGAGGTTAGCCGCAATAATCAGCACATCGATATTGGGGTGATTGAACTGATGCCAGCAGCCGAAAATATCGATGAAGTTACTGTTGTAGCACAAGATCGGCCCATTGTTTACGAAATTGATAAGAAAGTGATCGACCCATCGCAGTTTCCAACTGCTGCCAATGGTACTGCTGTCGATATTTTGGCCAATACACCTTCGGTTGTGGTCGATATTGAAGGGAATGTTAGCATGAGAGGTAGTTCGAGTTTTACCGTACTAATTGATGGTAGGCCAACCCCGTTCGAAGCAGCCGATGCACTGGAGCAAATTCCTGCAAGTACAATTCGTAATATCGAAATCATTACCAACCCCTCGGCCAAGTACGACCCCGATGGCAATGCCGGTATAATCAACATTAACACAAAAAAGAGCAAAATTACCGGTGTTAGTGGTATTGTTAATGCTTCGGGCGATACAAACGGATCGCTATCAGGCGATTTCCTGCTCAATTTTAAACGCGAGAAAGTGAACTTTTTTGTAAGCGGTAATTTATCCGACAGAATGCGAAACGGTGAATATTCAAGCTTAAATAAAACTTTTGCTACTGCCGATACAATTACAACCCAATCGGATGGAGATAACATTCGTGGCTTCAAAGGTTGGTCACTTAAAACGGGCTTCGATTATTTTTTCGACGATTACAATACCTTAACCTTTAATGTTGGCCTTAACGGTCGCAATCGTTATAACGAAGGCTTGTCAAACTTTCACGAATTTTCAACATCGGGTTTTAACGAGCTGTCGGTTACCGAAACTTTGGGCGAAGGCAAAGGCGAAGAACTTTCGTTTGGCCTCGATTACAAGAAAACATTTGAAGAAGCCGGACGCGAGTTTACTGCTTTTGCTTATTACGAAACAGGTACAGGCGAAGATTATTCGCTTTATAATCAATTAAACGGCGATAATATTTTGTTGAGGGGGCAGCAAAGTTGGGAAGCTGGATCGGACCATCAGTTCAGGTTGAAAGCTGATTATATACACCCGTTTAACAAGCGCAACAAGCTGGAGGCAGGTTATCAGGCACGAATCGATCGCGATTTGGAATGGAATGATGTGCACTGGTACAACTCGCTTGAATCGTATGAGCCATCACCCGAATCGGAATACTATTCCGAAACCAATTTCAAACGCGATATCCATTCGCTTTATTCAACTTACAGCAATAGCGGCCCCATTGTTGGTTTTCAGTTGGGCTTGCGAGCCGAATATACCAACCGTTCGCTTGAATACAGCAAAGCCGATGAGCCAAGTACAATTAATCGATTGGATTTGTTTCCAACTACCCATTTGTCGTTTCAATTGCCTTCCGATCAGCAGCTTATTGCAAGTTATACCCGCCGCATTAACCGTCCGAGAGGGCATTATCTCGAGCCGTTTATCACTTACGAAGATGCTTACAACATTAGAACAGGGAATCCCGATATTGAACCCGAGTATATCGATTCATACGAACTTGGATATCAAAAGCAATTGGGAAAAGGTTTTGTTTCGGCCGAAGTTTATCACCGAAAAACCAATAATAAAATTGAACGCTTGCGAAGTGTTTACAGCGAAAATGTGATGATTCAAACCATTGCAAATGTTGGAGCCGATTATTCTACCGGACTTGAATTGATGTTGAACACCAACCCTGCCAAATGGTGGATGCTTAATTTGATGGGAAATGCTTATCATTATCAAATTGAAGGCGAAATTTTCGGAACATCGATTAGTGCTGAGCCCAGCTTTAACTGGAACTCGAGGTTGAACAACATTTTCACTCTAAGCAAAACTACAAAGGTGCAGTTCGATGTAATGTACAACAGCCCTACAGTTGGGGCACAGGGTCGTCGACAAGGATTCATGTTTACCAATTTAGCTGTTCGTCAGGATTTGTTCGATAACAAGTTGAATATTACCCTTTCGGCGCGCGATTTGTTCGATACCGCCAAGTTCGGTTTTGAGTCGAGCGGCCCCGATTTCTATTCTAAAAGAAGCTTCGATATGAAATCGCCGGTGTTTGCGATTACCTTATCGTATAAAATAAATAACTACAAAAAACAGAACGGAGCGGCCAATTCCGACGAAGGCGGAATGATGGATATGGAAGACATGGGCATGTAAATATCAAGCCGGGTTCGAATACTATTTTTCGAACCCGGGCTCATTTCGTTTTATGCTCTTCAACATACTTTCGAAAATTCATTTGCTTTTTTATTTTAAAAGTAAAAAATACTTTTAAATTTGTTTTCAATTAATATTGAAAGCAAATGTATCAGCATATCGCACAACTAGTATCGGTTGATTGTATCATTTTTGGTTACGAAAATGATGAGCTTAAGCTGTTGGTTTTCAAACGGTGGATTGAGCCGTGTAAAGGAAAACTTTCGTTGCTGGGCGGTTGGGTAAATCCCGACGAATCGGTTACCGATGCTGCCCGAAGGGTGCTGAAGCTCATATCGGGCTTGAACGATATCTACCTTGAGCAGGTCGATGTTTTTTCGGATGTAGGACGCGACCCGGGCGGGCGTGTTATAAGCATCGCTTATTATGCTTTAATGCCCATCGATGAACAGAATAAAAAACTGATTGAGCAGCACAGTGCTCAATGGGTGCCCTACAATAACAAGCCGGGCTTGATTTTCGATCATGATACTATGGTTGAAAAAGCACTCGAAAAGCTCAGAATGAAGGCAAGCTACAATTTAATTGGCGAGCATCTATTGCCCGAAAAATTCACACTTTTACAGCTTCGCAAATTATACAATGCCATTTTTCAGAAAGAATTCGATCCAGGAAACTTTCGTAAAAAAGTGCTGTCGCTCAAATTGTTGGAGCAGTTGAACGAGAAGGATACCACGGAGTCGAAACGGGGAGCGTATTTCTATAGATTCAAGAAAAAAGATCACGCTAATTTCAGTAATCAAATATTCAGGGTTGAATAATATTGTACTAACTATAAAAAAATAACAAAATGTCAGAAATTCAAACATTAATCAAAAAAATCAATAATGGGCAAAACCCTGTTTTCGAGGGGTTATACGGAACCGATTTGTCGGTGTTGGCTGCACAGGCCAATCGTTATGCCGATTTGATAGACGAGTTTAAATCAACTTATAAAACAAGCGATGCAGCCCTTTTTAGTTCGCCCGGACGTACCGAAATTGGAGGAAACCATACCGATCATAATTACGGACGCGTGTTGGCAGGTGCTGTTAACCTCGACAATATTGCCGTTGCCGGTAAAAACAACAGCAATATTATTCGGGTAAAATCAATTGGATATCCTGCATTCGAAGTTGACATAACCGACCTAAAACCACGTAAAGAAGAACAATATACCTCGGAAGCAATTGTTAGGGGTATTGTTGCCCGTTTTAAAGAGTTGGGTTACGAAGTGGGTGGTTTCGACATGTGCAACCACAGCAATGTGCCCAAAGGATCGGGAATTAGTTCTTCGGCATCGTTCGAAGTATTGCTTGGTGCAGTGCTCAATCATTTGTTCAACAATGGCCGTATGGATGCCGTTGAAAACGCAAAGGTTGGACAATGGGCCGAGAACAATTACTTTGGAAAACCCTGTGGTTTAATGGATCAAACAGCCTGCTCGGTAGGTGGTTTAATAACCATCGATTTTGAAGATCCTTCGAAACCAATTGTAAAAGAGGTTGATTTCGATTTTGTTGCTACCGGCCATGCTTTGGTTATTACCGACGTTGGTGGCGGTCACGACGATGCTGCTTCGCAAGAAGAATATGCCTCGTTGCCTACCGAAATGAAAGCAGTTGCCAATGTATTGGGCGCAAAAGTTTTACGCGAAGTAAGCCTTGAGCAAATTGTTGAAAAAATTCCCGAAATACGTAAAGTAACCGGCGACCGTGCCATTTTGCGTGCTTACCATTTCCAAGGCGATAACCAGCGGGTGGCCGATCAGGTTGCAGCACTCGAAAAAGGCGATTTTCAGGCTTTCCTTAAAATGGTGGTTGAGTCGGGTTACAGCTCGTACATGTACAACCAGAATATTTATGATGTGGTACACAAACACGAGCAGGTTGTTTCGCTGGCATTGGCTTTAAGCGAAATGGTGCTGAAAGGCAAAGGTGCATGGCGCGTTCATGGTGGCGGTTTTGGTGGAACCATACAGGCTTTTGTGCCGCAAGAGCTGGTTGGTACTTATACCAAAACACTTGAACATGTTTATGGACAAGGAAGCTGCCACAAACTCTTCATCAGAAAAGAAGGTTCGATAATGCTTGAGTTATAGTAAATAAATATCAATAAAACAACTAGTTAAACCATTTATCATGAGTAAAAACAAATACTTATTTCCGTTGATTGTAATGGCATCGCTGTTCTTCTTGTTCGGCTTCATTACAACCATGAACAATTCAATGATCGATTTTCTGAAAGATGCTTTCAGATTGAACGACGTTGAAAAGCAGTTGCCCAACTCATTCTTTTACGGGGCTTATATTTTATCGGTTCCGGTTGGTTTTCTCATTAACCGTATTGGATACAAAAATGGTGTATTATCGGGCTTAGCGCTTGTTGCACTTGGTTTCTTTTTGTGTATTCCGATGGTAGCGTTAGGATATATTCCGTTTTTAGCTGCTGTTGCAGTTTTTGCTATTGGCGTTGTGTTGCTGCAAGTGGCTGCTAACCCTTATGTAAATGCCTTGGGTGCTCCCGAAACTGCTGCAAGCCGTTTGACCTTGACCAACGCTTTGAACTCGGTAGCAACCGTAATTGCTCCAATATTTGTTTCAATGTTGATTGTTAACGATACCAGCGACCCGAAAGCTGTTCAGTTTCCGTTTGGTTTGATTGGCGTTATTACCGTAGTGATTCTTGGTGTTATGTTCTTTTTGAAACTTCCCGAAATTAAGGAAGATGATAAAGACCAGGCCATTAAGCCTAAAAAATATAAGGCCAGTGCATTTAAATACACCCACGTATGGTTGGGCTCGTTGGCCATTTTCTTTTACATGGGAATCGAAATTGGTATCCCCAGTTTTTTTGCCGATTATACCGAGAAATTAGGCTTCGATTTTACTTCGCAAAACCGTATCGATTTGTTGAAATATTATTGGGGCGGTTTAATGGTTGGACGTTTGATTGGTATTTTTGTACTCCAAAAATTCTCGGCCCGTCAAATTCTTACGCTTTGCGCCATTGGTGGTGCTTTGTTTGTTGCCGGTTCGTTAATTATTGGCGGAAGTGCAAATACCGTAGCCTTATGGTTATTCCTTGGTACAGGTTTGTTCCACTCAATTATGTGGCCAACCATTTACAATTTGGCGTTGGAAGATTTAGGTCCTCATGCTAAAGTGGCATCGGGTGTAATTGCAACATCGGTAATTGGTGCTGCTATTTTGATGCCTGTAATGGGCGCCATCCAAACAGCTACAGCTTCGGTGGTAATTGCCATTGCTTGTTTGTTTTTGTATTACGCTTACCTGATTTTCTTTGCTCAGAAGGGTTCTAAAATTAGATAGTTAATAATTAATAGTCAATAGTCAATAGTCATTGGTCAATAGTCAATAGTAGAAACATAAACTAATGACTATTGACTAATGACTTTTTCCTTAAAATATAATGAATGAAAGCAACAGATAATTTTACATTAAAGAACAACAATGGTGTTGAGGTGACTTTTACAGCGCATGGGGGGCGTTTGGTTTCAATTAAAGCACCTGCACCCAACGGCGAAATTGCTGACGTAGTTATTGGTTACGATACCATTGAAGAATCGGTTGTTGGCGATTTGTATTTTGGTGCACTTTGCGGCCGTTTCGCCAACAGGGTTTCAAAGGGTCAGTTTGAACTCGACGGAACATCATATCAACTCGACGTGAACAATGGCCCTAACCATTTGCATGGTGGGTTCGACGGTTTTCACAACAAAATTTGGAATGTTGAACCTACAAACAAAGCCGGTGCAGTTGCCGCTTTTAAACTCACGATAACAAGTGCCGATGGCGATCAGAAATATCCCGGCGAATTGAATGTAAGCGTGATTTATAGTTTAACTGCCGATAATCAGTTTGTTATTGAATACGAAGCCGAAACTTCGAAGCCAACTATTATTAACCTTACCAGTCACCCGTATTTCAACCTCAAAGGTGCAGGTAATGGCGATGTTTGTGAGCATGAGCTGCAATTAATGGCTTCGCGTTACACTACAATTGATCCCGAATTGGGAACTTGTGGCGGCGAAATTGCCAATGTGGCAGGTACTCCAATGGATTTTACTGCGGTTAAAACCATTGGCAAAGCTGTAAACGAAAATAATCAGCAATTACAACTGGGCGGTGGAGGCATCGATCATAACTTTGTTATCGACAACGGCGGAAAAGGTGTGGTTTTGGCTGCCCGTTTGCGCGACCCCGAGTCGGGTAGGGTAATGGAAGTTTATACCGATCAGCCCGGTGTGCAAATTTATACCGGCAACCATTTTGATGGAAGCACTATTGGTAAAGGCCAAAAAGGAATTGTTAAGTTTGGTGGTGTTGCCCTCGAAACACAAATATTCCCGAATTCGCCAAACGTTGAGCATTTTCCGAATGCAGTTTTGCGGCCGGGTGAAAAATACACACATACCTGTATTTATAAATTCATTTAATTATTCAACAATACTAATTATGAAGATGAGCCGTTAGGATTATTCCTTTCGGCTTTTTCTTTTCTTTTCGATAATTGGACTGGCAGTAATTTGCAAGCTCATCGATTTTTAATGTATTTTTATAGCTGTTAATATTGCCTGAAACCAAAGCTTAAATTTTTAATGAAAAAGCAATATTTGTGAAATATCTGATTTTTGGAATATTCAACTTGTTACTTACGCTGCTTATTGCTCCTGCAACAGCTCAAATTCTCGATGTGCAAAGCTCGCCCAAAGCAAGCAGTATGCTCGATATGAGCGCAAAAAGAAAAGTTAAGGCAATACAAATTGAATGGAATGCCAACAATTTGCCATCGAAAGCAAACGGAGCATATAATTTTAACGTTGAGGCTTTATCGGGTTTTACTTTTTTTGCTGTTGGATGGTTAACCGATGATCAACACCAAACAGATGTAAGCGATTTTGAATTGCATTATCGAAGCCGGGTGGATGGGAAAAATTTTGCTCATTTGACAAAAACTTTTGCGTCGGTAAGTGCCGATGAAAACCCTTCGGGTATGTATTGGAGTGATATTTTATTTGTTCCCGACTCGTTGGCACATCAAGTCGTTGAATTCAAAATAATACCCCCCGAAGGTATTACAATTTCTTTGCTAAGGCTCGATTTGGTGAACATGCAACAACACAATGCGCCAAAATTGAAGCCTGAAGCTAAAGCAGATAAAAGTGTGTACTTGCAACAAACTACAGCATGCGAAATACCTCCTATTGTTAGGCGCGATGTTTGGTGCAATGGAATGACCAATTGCGAGCAGCCGACTTATCAATCTCAAGAAATATTTCCGGGTCATGTGATTGTGCATCATGGTGCATCGCCAAATTCTTATATCGATGGCGAGACAATTGTGCGTAGTTATTGGAATTATCATGTGTATTCGAATGGTTGGGACGATATTGGATATAATTTTTTACTCGATAAAGATGGCAACATATACCAAGGTCGCTACAACAATAATATCGAAAGTGTTGATGTGAAAGGAACTCATGCCGGTAACGTGAATAGTAGTGCAATTGGGGTTTGTTTTTTAGGTAATTCCGACTCGTTACATGCAACCAATGTACAACTATTGGCTTTGGATCGGTTGTTGGCTTGGTGGTTTCAGTCGCGTGGTTTCGATCCAACAAGCTCTGCACCAATTATTAACCAGGCCGGTACGGGGTATTTATATTTGCCCCGCATAATTGGGCACCGCGATGTAAAACCAACAACTTTATGCCCCGGAAATCATTTGTACAGCTTGTTACCCCAGATACGATCAAGTGTTAAAAATGAGCAAATTGCTTGTAGTGGAATTGTTCCTCAGATCGACTTTGCATTGAACGACTTTACAATTGACAAAAGCACTTATGCCGCCGGCGACTCAGTTCGGTTTTCTTTAAATCTTGTTGTTGCGGGTAACATAAGTGAACTGAGTGAAAAATCGTTGCAAGGTGATATATGGCTTATGGCTTCAGATGTATCCGATCAGTTAAACAACATTTATGTTCGAGAGCTTAATTTTGATTGTTCAGAACTGGCAGATGGCCAAATGCACGTTGATTTTCAAACAGCGATCGATTCGGGGATGGTTGCAGGTAATTACAAATTGTATTTAAGGCTCGATCCTGAAAACCTTTTTTATGAAATTGACGAAACGAATAACGAAAAATGGGCTTCTGTATTAATTAACGAATTGCGTTATAATGTTCAGCTTACAACACACGATGAGAGGAGTGGAGTTGTGAGCGGAGAGGGGAGTTTTCGGTATGGCGATTTTTGCACCTTAAACACCAATGCAAATTATTCGTATTCTTTTTTGCACTGGGCCGAAAATGGTGAACCTGTATCATATTCATCTGAGTTTAGTTTTAAAGTTGTAAACAACCATCAGTTCGAAGCGGTGTTTGAGTGCTCGGAGAATATTTCACCCCTCGAGATCGAAGGTGAAACACTTATTTGTTCGGGTACCGATAAACTTGAATATCGATTATTGGGTGCTGGTACCGGCCATTCTTACCACTGGAAATTTCCGGTAGGAGTTTCGGGAACAGATAATTCTGCAAATATTGTAGCCGGTTTCGGCGATGGGGCTCAGTCGGGCGAAATAAGTGTTGAGGTAAATACAGGTTGCCCTAATGTTCCTTTAAGTAAAAAATGGGTCGAAGTAGTTGAAACCCCTGTGGCTCCGGTAATTCATGAAGTTATGGGGGTAATTTATGCAGATACTGACATGGGGAATCGGTGGTATTGGAACAATAACGAAGTGGCTGTTACCGACGAAAAGTTTTATATACCGTCGGGAGCGGGTTTTTTCAATGTGAGCAATTCGTATTTGGGTTGTGTGAGCCCTAAGTCGAATACTTTGTATTTCGACCCAAATATGTTTGAACAAGAAACCGGCGAAAGTTTTGTAGCGTTTCCAAACATTGCATCGAGCAGGGTAACTTTGGTTTTTGCAAACTACCTCGAAACGAAGTCGCAAATACTTATCAGCAACACAAAAGGTCAGATATTAAAAAAATGGGAGTATGCTCCCGGCATTCGTACTGTTACTATTAACGTTAACGAGCTAAACGATGGCATTTTTGTACTTAGTGTTTTGTCTGGTAAAAAAAATTATACCGCTAAATTGATTATAAAGCGGTATAATTGAACAGAAAATAAAATTCTGAAAAATGTTTTTATAATGAAATTAACTGCAACCACCGGTAGCAGGAACAATTGTTTTGGTAACCGGTTTTCCAATGTTCTTAAGTGCCTCGGTTAACTGAATCATATTAATGGCAGCTTCGTTTCTGAAATTGTATTCGTTAATTTCTTTTTTCGAAGCCAGTTCGAAATCGGGTGGAGTAATATCGAAAAACATTTTTTTGAATTCGAGTGCCGAAACATTTAAAATTTTATTTTTCGAATCGCCCACAAAGTTGGCTTTTAAACATGCCATACGAACAATGGTGTCGCCATCGGCATAAAAAACATTGGTTTTTACTTGCTGTTTAAAAAGGTCTTCCCATTTACGGTCGGTAATTTCAGTCAACGGAATATTAATGGCCATTGGTAAGTGAAATGCTTCAAACTCTTCGGGTGTACGAACATCGATAACATTAAGCTGGTAGTAATGGTGTACAATTTCATCAGCCAGTTTGTCGGGGCCAATTTCGTGAAAAACACATTTTCCCTGTCGTTTGGCTTCTGATATTCTGTTTTGAATTATGTCTTGCTTGCTAGGAAAAAATGAAACCACGGCAATAATTACAAAAGGAACAATTGAAGCAAAAGCATATCGCGAAATCCATTGCTTCGATATTTTTTCGTTCACTTTTCGCACCTTTTTCTCAATTAGCCAAGTTGCTACAAAGGCAGAAATGGCGACTGCAGTAAGCAAAAAGGCAAATAGCGGCATCGATATGCCCAGCATTTCGTACATGGTAGGAGCGCCCAAATTATCGGCTATGTAAAAATCGCTGATTAATGGGTACGTTTCGGCAAAAATGAAAACGCCAATTATTGAACCCAAAACAAACAGCATAGCATCCATTTTACCGATTGACGCCGCACAAACACTGGTTCCCGGGCAAAAACCTCCAATTATGAAACCTGCTCCCATAACCAGCCCGCCAACTATAGCCGACCTCAAAAATGTTGGGTTAATGTAAATAAGATTAAGATCGATGAGCCCGTAATGCTGGAACAGAATCACACCAACCATAGCAGTAACACCTGCTGTAAAGAAAACACGCAATACGGTAAAATCGTAACCGTAAAAAAGGCCAACCAGTTTTTTTGTTGATGAAAAACCGGCTTGTTCGAGTATAAAACCAAAGCCAATACCAATAAGTAGTGCAATTATCAGGTTAAACTCGTTCGATATGATATAAGGTACTAATGGTCCCATAGTGATTTATTTTAACCAAAGTTTTCTGAAAAAATAGGCCAGTGCATAACCCGACCCAAAAATTGCAAACATGGTAATAATACCTCCAAACGACATAACTGCCATTCCGCTAAGTGCCGATCCGCTTGTACAACCACGTCCCAATTGCGATCCGTATCCAAAAAGCAAACCACCAATAATTGCAGTTATAATGCGTGCTGTATTAGTAGCACGAGGACCTTTTTCGAATTTAAGCCCAACTCGGTTAGCCAATACCCCCGAGAAAAAAGCGCCAATTACAACACCAATTACCTCAAAAACCAACCAGTTTATCATTGGTCCTTGTGGGTTCGATGCGTTGTATTCTTTAAAAAACATAGCCTCGGAAGCATGATTTGGCGCAATCATATTGGTAATTGCAACAATCAGGCTTTTGAAAGCACCACTTGCCCCAAGTCCCCTGCCTGTTATGTAAATGGTTGCCAGTAGCAGTAGCCCCAGCAAAACCCCCGCTAAATAAGGGTTCATATACGGTTTCGGTTTCATAATGCTATGTGTTTTTTTCGTTATTATCAATTTTATTTATTTCTTTTTCCGATGTTGTTTCTTCATCGTCTTCTTCAAGTTCCTCGTAACCTGTAATCATGGCTTGTATGTTCGAAGTTGGAGTATGGCCTGTGGTGGTCATGTAAACATGTACAACAAGAAAAACCATTAACAGAAATGCTCCTAAGGTGTGCCAAAAGGCGATTCCTTCGAGTGGTATATTGCTGATTACTACCGTGTCGTTTTTGTCAACAGTTTTGTGCACCATGTACAAAATGCCTGAAATTACGGTTACCGGTACCAAGAAAAGTTTGAACCCCAGGTAAACAAGCCGTTGCAGTGGGTTGAGCTTGGTAAGCCCCGATTTTTTGGTGGGATGTTTTTGACCTTTGAACATTCCAAATGCGTAAAACATAATTTGCTCCTTTAGCTTTTTTGATGTTGGAATATATTGTTTCCATTCGCCGGTTACAAAATGCCAAAATATTGCAAAAATGATGAGTACAATAAGCATCCACGAAGCAGCACGGTGATAACGGGCTGCTTGTTCGAAGCCCAAAATTGAGAACGATCCGTGTACTTCGAAGCCTGTTAATGCTAAAAATATAATAAGGGCAGCTTGTGTCCAATGCCAAAAGCGTTCAAATCCTTTATAGATATATACTTTTTTCATTTCGATATGGTTTTAGATTTGTTGTTCGTTTTCGTAATCGATCACTTTCATTTCGAATCGTTTTTTCTTAATGGAAACAAGAATTCGGATTGCTGCGTGTATGAGTACTCCTCCGAGTGATGCAAAAAACAGAAAAATGCCTGCAAAATCGAGCGGTTTATTGTAGTCGCGTCCGGGCAGGTAAAAGCCCGAAAGTTGTGCCAAACGGCCATCGTTGCTGCGGGTGTGGCATTCGGCGCAACCAACAGCTTGGTCTTTTGGTGCAACCATGTGATTTACCGGCCAATACATAACCGTTTCAATAAATCCATATTCGCCGCTGTAGGGCAAACCAACCTGCCGCATACCAGCTTCGGCAGCTTTAGGCCAATCAAAATCGATCCAGAAAGCACTGTCGCCTTTTTCGGTGCCGTGCAATTTAGGTTGAATTAAAATGTTGTGTACTTTGTCGTAAATTTGATCGCCAACATGAACTTTTACGGGTATTATTTTCGATTCTCCATCATCGTGACTGCCATGTAAGTTGTTTAATATAAGTGGTTTTTCATCAATGGTGTCACCCAAAAGGTACAGGTTGGCCGTTCCGTTAAACCACATGTAATCGGGTTTGGCATTGGTTGCCCATTTAAAAGTACCTTTTATCGAAGTGTAGATATGGTTGCCCATTTCATCGTCAACAGTATAAGGCTCGCCGTCTTTTAATTTGCCCGATTCGGACCAGTACCATGCCATTTTTGTGGCATTTACTTTAGCGTATTCGGGTATGTGGCAAGTCTGACACGAAACTTTTGCATTATGCCGATTGATAATAGGGTCGAAATGAGGCGTGTTGGTGTGGCACTGCTCACAGGTTGCACGGTGAGTATTGTCTGACGATACAGAGTAAAGCTTTCCGAGCATCTGATGGTTTTCGGCAGTATGGCAGGCTGTGCAGCTCATGTCCATGCCATTTGCTGCCATGTGTACGTCAACATCCCTGTCGCAGCCGAGTAACGCTTGTTCCAAATCGCCGTGTTTAACGTTGTTGCCACCGCCGCCGTTAAAGTGGCAGCTTCCGCAATTGTGCTTGGTAGGTTGCCCGACATGTTGGGCTACTTGGCTAAGGTTGACCGAACGGTCGGGGTACCCTGCTGTTGATGCTCCTTTGATGTAGGCCTCGCTATTGTCGTGGCAAACCATGCAGTCAACGTTGCGTGCATTTTCAAAATCGAAGTGGTTGTTGCTCATTCCAAAGCCTATATGGCATTTGGCGCAGGCTTGTTCGTTGCTTTGTGCCCCAATGCAAAAATTGTTTATTACATTGCTTTTTCCCGATGCTTCAATCCCTCGACCTTCGATGTACGAAATACGTTCCCAGTTCCAGTGCGACGAGTTCATTACTTCGCGATGGCGTTCGGTATGGCAACTGATACAGGCTTCGGTTACATCCTGTGGAGTAGCGAATTCCTGTTGCAGAATTTCGAACTTTGTGTGATCAACCGACGATACCGGCTTAATGGCGTGTTCTTGTTTAAGCTTTTCGAGCTTCAAGTTATAGTATTCTTCGCTTTGTAATAAATTGGTGAGTACCAATGCAAACAATACAGCTCCAATAATGATAAGAATCGCTTTCTTCATCTCATCGCTGATTTTTAGGTTTGTGTATATTCAATTTTTCAATTGTCAAATCAAAAATATCTAATAATCTACATAAATAAAAATGTGCTTTTTGGTGTTCGATTGAGGTTTTGATTACACAATTTAATAAAGATCAATGAATCAATTGCTTGATGTTGGCTATTATTTTTGCTGACCGACTTAATATATAAGGATTCTAAAGAAGAAAATGGTTAATTAATTCTTGTAAAACGAGAAGTTAAGTTTGTCGTTGTTTGTTGCTTCGTTTTGCATAATAGCAGGTAAGGAAAAGTAAAAAATTGAACCGTTTGGATTATTTTTGGTACACCATACTTTTCCGCCCAATAGTATAATGTAGTTTTTTACGTTCGACAATCCCAATCCCGATCCGCCTTTAATTTTGCTGATGGTTTCGGTGCCTTGTGCAAACGGATCGAATATAATTTCATACTCATCTTCTTTGAGCCCGCAGCCCGAATCGGTTATCTGAAAAATATAGTAGTTTTCGGTAAGGTAGCAACTTACATCAATAATGCCTTTCGATGTGAATTTTAGTGCGTTGTCGAGCAGGTTGTTGATAATTAATTTGAGTTTTAACTTGTCGGTATAAATCTCAAAATTCTCGTTTTCGATATTGAATGAAAGCCGAATTAGTTTCTTTGAGTGATCGATTTTTTGTTGGGTCTTAACTTCTAATTTCTTAAAAAGGTCGTTTATTTTGAAAGTTTCTTTTTTAATCGATATTTTGCCGGTTTCGAAAATCGCCAAATGAAAAATCTGATCGATTAGCTTCAATAAATTTTGCCCATTATGGATTACTTGTTCGGCGTACATTTTCTTTTGGTTGCCGGGTATATTGTTTTCGGCCAGTAATTCCGAAAAACCCAAAATGCTGTTTAAAGGGGTTCTGATTTCGTGACTCATATTCGAAAGGAAAAGACTTTTTAAGCGGTTCGATTCTTCGGCCTTTTGTAATGCCCTTTCAAGGTTTTTTGTGCGGTCGTTTATATCGTTGTTCAGTTGATTGATCTTTACCATTGTTCTTTTTAGTGCTGTTTGTTTATGCAGCAATAATATCGATAAGACCAGAAGAAGCAGTACAGTCAATGCTGTTAGAATAATGTCAACATTGCTGTGGAACAAATTACTAGTGTTTTGAGAAGGGAATAATGCTAAGAAGTTAAGTTGCTCAATCGGTTCGGTTTTTAGCATCACTTTTCCATTTAGAATTTGAGCAGATTAAAATAATAACATTTTATGAAAAGAACAAGGCTTATTTCGATTTATTGTATATTTTTTTCTTTAGAGTATGTAAGAATTTGATAAACAGTAGTTTTCTTATTGCATGTTTTCTTTCGTGATGTGTATTAGATATTGACGATCGAAGGTGTTTTCGTTTTTTTTGGGGAACAGATATCTTGCCGAATGGCGCAAACTAAAATGCTGGTAGTTAATAATTGTATCGATGTTGGTATTGGAATTGCTTATTTCGAGCATTCCTTCGTGGTCGGTAAAAAACCATGCATTGGTTTGGTCGAGTGCATGAGCCAGCTCTTTGGGAGTTTGAATATGTTTAACGTGCCGATTGCTGTAAAACTTAAGTGCGTAGTTAAGCGAAAAATGCTTTCGAGGCGGGGTTTGATCAAACTTTTCTTTGTCAACAGGGCTAACCCCATCCCAAAGGTGGCGGAGTAATTTTAATTCTTCTTTGGGATAATTGTATATGGCAGCTTGATTATTTTGCAATGAATTCAAGTATTGTGCAGCTTTGGGTTGTGCTTGGTGCCCAAATAATTCGGGAACAATATTGAAATTGAGACATAAGCCTGCTACAATAAGCGCACCCATCGAATTGATGATCGTTTTGTAGTTTTTATCGATTTTACGGCTCGCAAATATGAAAACTGCTGTAGCCAGCAATAAAACCAATAGCTTCACGAAATACAAATTGTTATTGAAAAAGAAGCTGATGGCACTTACAGTAATCATTAAAAGAATATTGAGCGTATTCTGAATTTTATTTATGCTTGTTGTTGTTTTGCCAAATTGCTCCCAATAAACAGCTGTAATTATTGCCATTGTTGGTAAAACGGCCATTATATAATTGGGTAGTTTCGATTGGGATACCGATATGATAATAAAGAATAATAAAAAACCAAATAAGAAGAAAAAATCTGGTGCTTTTGAGCTTTTGTTTTTGATTTGTACAATTCCTTTGTAAAGTGCAACGAAGAATAGCACCGTCCATGGTAAAAACAGGTACAGAATATTGTGAATGTAAAATGTAGGGTCGGGATTTTGTCCCAGATATGAACCGGTGAAACGTCCAAATGTGTTGGTTATGAAAAAGAACTTATATCCTTCAATTCCCCAATTTATATATAATTGATAAAAAACCGGGGCACTTATTAATATTGTCCCCAATGCAATAAGCAGCCACGAAAAGTGAAATATGCGTTTAATCTGTTTTGTAGCTAGTATGTACGAAAGCACCGATAGTACAGGCAATACAATACCAAATGGTCCCTTTGTAAGCATGCACAAACCAAGCGCAAATGCAGATCCTAACAAATTTCTGGTTTTAGTGTTTTTAAGATATTCCCAAAGTTGCCATAAGGCGAAAGCTGTGTTGGTAAACAATACAGTATCGGTATGTATGTCCTGGTTGTATAAAATAAAAACAACCGAGAAAGAGCTTATTATTGCTGCCAAAAAACCTGTCTTTTGGTTGTAAGCGCTTTGTCCCAATTTATAAGTGAAAAACAAACCCATGAGGGAATATACCAATAATGGTAATTTAAAAGCAAAATTTGATACCCCAAAAATTAAAAACGAAATAGCTGATAACCAGAATGTAAGGTGTGGTTTTTGTTCGTAGGGTTCATTGTCAATTTGTAAATCGATCCATTGGTTATTTTGAACAATCTCTTTGGCAATGTATGCATATTTTGCGGCATCGCGGGTTACGTCAATATTTAGTCCGCGAATTAAGATGCTCAATAAAATTAGTGATAGAATTATTAAAATTATGTGGATTTGTTTTTGTTTCATTGTTGGTTATGTGTTTTTGTGGTGGGCAAAACTATCGATATGTTTTGTTTAAGTTTGTTGAAGCCGGCACGTTTAATGGCTGATTTTGAAAAAATAGTATCGAATTGCTGTTGGTCAAGTTGCAGCCATTGTTGGCTGTTCATATCGAGCATTGCTTTATTCGGAGTCAGTTCGTCGATATTATGGGGTTTGGCTTTTTGATTCCAGGGGCAAACATCCTGACAAATGTCGCAACCATAAATTCTGTTCATCAGTTTTGAGTGAAATTGATCCGGAATACTGTCTTTTAGTTCAATGGTTAAATACGAAATGCATTTACGGGCGTCGAGCACATAAGGTGCCACAAAAGCTTTTGTTGGGCAGGCATTAAGGCATTGAGTGCAACTTCCGCAGTATTCTTTTTCGAATGGTTTATCGGGCTCAAGTTCCATGTCGATAATCAGTTCGCCAATAAAAAAGAACGATCCCAATTGTTTGTTAAGTAAAAGACCGTTTTTGCCAATCCATCCAAGGCCAGCTTTTACTGCCCAAACACGTTCAAGTATTGGTGCCGAATCGGTAAAGAAGCGCCCCGAACAATTGCCAATCTCGCAATTGATATATTCGAAAAGTTGTTTCAATTTTTTTTTAATTATTTTATGGTAGTCGTTGCCATAAGCATATTTCGAAACAATTGGTGCTTGCGAACCCTGTTGCATGCGGGGTGGAAAATAGTTCATTAACACAACAATAACCGAACGAGCATTTGGAACCAGAAGGGTAGGGTCGAGCCGCATATCGAAATGATTGCCCATGTAGTTCATGGTTCCGTTGTAGTTTTTTTCCAAATAGTTGCGCAAAAATTGTTCATGCTCCGATAATTTGAAGGCACGGGTTATTCCACAGGCCGAAAAACCCAGTTCGGCAGCTTTTTGCTTAATTAGTTCGTTATGTTGTGAAAGCTTTGGCACGCCATAAAGATAGTGAGTTTTATCAATAGCTGCATGGCGTTTTTTCTTATCTTTAGCAGCAATATGAAACGAGCATCAAAAAAATTTACATCCGAGTTGATGATTAATCCCGTTGTACATCGGGGCATGCTAGTTTAATACGATACATTTAAAATGAACGGTTTAATCGCATGAATACAATAGCAATAATTCCTTCGCGTTTTGCCTCGTCGAGGTTTCCCGGAAAGCCATTGGCATTAATCAATGGAAAGCCAATGGTTCAGCATGTTTACGAACGTTGTTTGGGTAATTTCGATTATGTGGTAGTAGCCACCGACGACCAAATAATTTATAATACAGTTAAAGATTTTGGCGGACAGGTGCTTATGACCAATGATATGCATAACAGCGGCACCGATCGTTGTGCCGAAGCAGCAAGGCTTTTGGAAGAAAAAATACAATTCGATATTGTGGTTAATGTGCAAGGAGACGAGCCCTTTGTTCAAACTGAACAGTTTAGTAGCTTACTTGCTTGTTTCGATAATCCCGAAACGCAAATAGCAACCCTATTATCACCAATTAAAGCTACAGCAATTTTATTCGACACCAATAAAGTGAAGGCGGTTGTTGATACCAACGGTCGTGCATTGTATTTTAGTCGTCAGGCGATACCCTTTGTGCGCGACTTTGACCCAAATGAATGGCTTTTGCATCATCGGTTTTTTTTGCACCTTGGTATTTATGCATACAGGGCCAATGTGTTGCAGCAAATAACAAACTTACAACCCGGAATTCTCGAACAATGCGAAAAGCTGGAGCAATTGCGTTGGCTCGAGAATGGTTTTACTATTCAAACTGCTGTTACCGAACACATAAATATGGGAGTAGATACACCTTTGGATCTTGAAAATTTATTAAAAAACATAAACAAGCAGTTATGAAACGAACATGTTCCGACGTTAGTCGGGGTTCACATCCATTTTGATGAAAGTTTGTTTCATGTGAATTTCTGAATTATAAAAAAATATTATATGGATACTAACAACCTGAAAATACTCGAAATTGATCAATGGTTAAAACCCTATTCAAGTGTTTTTTACCAATGGAAAAGTATGGCCGAAAATAAAGAGTTTAACCTAACAAATGGGCAAGATTTATGCGATTTTGCTTCGGGGTATCTTTATTACGGGCTGCATAAAGAGCGTAAAAAATGGGTTTTGCGCGAGTGGTTGCCCAATGCCGAAAAGGTTTTTTTAATAGGTTCGTTTAACAATTGGACCGAAACCGATGCTTTCTCCCTAAACCCGACAGGCAATGGTAATTGGCAAATTGAATTGCCTGTTGGCGACTTGTTTCATGGCGATTTGTATGCCTTGTCGGTTCATTGGCACGGAGGAAGCGGTAAACGAATTCCGGCATGGGCACGAAGGGTAGTACAGGATGAGCATACAAAAATTTTTAATGCACAAGTTTGGGATCCGCCAAGCCCTTATAAATGGAAAAACAGGAAATATGCACCTTCGTCAGAAGCTCCTTTAATTTATGAGGCCCACATTGGGATGTCGGGCGAAGAGGAGCGTGTGCATACATATAGCGAGTTTCGTACCGATATTCTGCCTAAGGTTAAAAAAGCCGGCTACAATGTAATTCAGTTTATGGCCATTCCCGAGCACCCGTATTACGGTAGTTTTGGATATCATGTATCGAGTTTCTTTGCACCTTCATCGAGGTTTGGTACTCCTGAAGAACTGAAGCAATTGATCGATGAAGCGCATGGTATGGGCATAGCAGTAATTATGGATCTTATTCATTCACATGCTGTTAAAAATGAAGTTGAAGGCTTAGGACGCTACGATGGTACGCAACACCAGTTCTTTCACGATGGTGAGCGCGGCTTTCATCCCGCATGGGATTCGTATTGTTTTAATTACAGTAAAAACGAAGTATTGCATTTTCTGCTTTCAAATATAAAATATTGGATTGAAGAATTTAACTTCGATGGTTACCGTTTCGATGGTGTAACCAGCATGCTTTACTTCGATCATGGCTTGGGAAAAGCATTTGCAGGCTACAACGATTATTTTAGCCCTAACCTCGATTACGATGCTGTAGTATATTTTAAATTGGCCAACAAACTTATACACCAGCTTAAACCCGATGCGCTGTCGATTGCTGAGGACATGAGCGGCTTGCCAGGTTTGGGGGCAAAAATCGATGATGGTGGCTTGGGATTTGATTACCGAATGAGCATGGGGGTTCCCGATTACTGGATTAAGCTGATAAAAGAAAAAAAGGATGAGGATTGGGATGTTGGCGATATGTTTTATCAGTTAACTGCTCATCGTAACGAAGAAAAGGTTGTGAATTATGCCGAAAGCCACGACCAGGCTCTGGTAGGCGATAAAACAATTATTTTCAGGCTGATTGATAAAGACATGTATTTTAGTATGCGTAAAGATCAGCCAAATATGATCGTTGAACGCGGCATGGCTTTGCATAAAATGATAAGATTGATAACTGCTGCAACTGCTGCCGGTGCTTATTTGAACTTTATGGGTAACGAGTTTGGACATCCCGAATGGATTGACTTTCCGCGCGAAGGGAATAATTGGTCGTATGCACATGCCAGGCGAATATGGAGTATTGCCGAAAACAGCGATTTGCGTTACCACTGGTTAAGCGATTTCGATGCCCAAATGATTCGGATAATCAAAGAAAACGAATTACTGAACATTCCCGAAGTATGGAAGATTTGGGAAAATAAAGCCGATCAAGTGCTGTCGTTTACCAGAGGGAATTTGCTGTTTGTATTCAATTTTAGCCCAAGTAATTCGTATGTCGATTATGGCTTGCCTTTCGAACCGTTTAGGTTTAAACTCTTGCTGAATACCGATTCGGCTTATTATGGTGGGTACGGCAGGTTCGATGAGCGTATCGTGTATTATACCATGCCCGAAGATAAAGGGCCATATGCAAATTTGCTTAAACTATATTTGCCATCGCGAACTGCTTTGGTTTTCGAAATTGAAGCAATTTAATAGTCAATAAAGAACAAGAGGTACGTTATAAAACAAAAAAAGGTGGCCATGTACAGGTCACCTTTTTTTATGTAAAGAAATATATTTTTAATTCTTTCTTCCCTTACGAGCAGAGTAGTTAATGTGCAAGGCAGCTGCTTTACGCAGTTCTTGCTTGATATCGGTTACAATACCCATTTTAGTATACTCATCAACTTTAAGAGATGTAATAATCTGACCTCTCTCCGATTCATCGCGAGCTTGACGTTCGGCTTCAACAAAGTCGAGCAGTTCGCCAAGTTGAGCAAATTTGTCGTTCAACTGAATGCGAGGTTCGCTACCAAATTGAGCTTGGTATTGAGGCATTGGCGGGCCTACATAAATGTAGCTTACCAACGATTTTTTCTCAAGCTTGGTCACTTCGGTTGCTTGTGGCAATGTAATTTTCACAAACAAAGTAGTTTCGCGCATGGTTGTAGTAACCATGAAGAAGAACAATAACATGAACACGATATCGGGTAATGCTGAGGTAGAAATAGCAGGTGTTTCTTTTCCTCCGTCTTTTCTAAATTTCGACATACTATTTTCCTCCTATCTTTTTAGGTTCAGCTTCTGATATCTTTTGCGGATATATTTCCTTAATAGCATCCTGACGGTCGGCGTCAAGATCGTTGAAAGGCTTTCCGAATTTTTGAACAGCCAGTTCGTCCCTAAGTTCGTTTATGGCTGCAACCAGTTCGTTTTGAACACGAATGTATGTTCCGTAGCTGGTGCCAACGTCGTTTCGGAGCGAAATAACAGCACTACCGGTAAGTATTTCGGTAGGTCCAAAGAAATCAATTTCCTTAACCGTTTTTTCGGGTAAGTTATCTTTATCCAATGGGTTGGTCAAAAATTCTTTAGTCTTTGCCTTCAGGTCGTCTATCCTGGTTGGTTCACCTTCAACCAGCAAGCGGTCGTCGCGGTTTACCAGCACTACAAAAATGTTACGCTCCTTAATTGGTGGCGTTTCGTCAATTTCCGACGGGTCCACCCATTGGGGCAATCTCCTTTCCAAACCACTATCAATGTCCATGGTTGTTGTAACCAAGAAGAAGATAAGTAGCATGAAAGCGATATCGGCCAATGAAGCAGCGTTATATTCAGGTAATTTCCTAGGCATAACTTATAATTTATTATTGAAATTAATCACGAACGTTTAAGCGCATTGACAGCAGTAAATCCTATAATAGCAAGGAATGCGCTGGCAAATAAAATGTAAGTGACGTATAAACCGGTATCAACCCAACGCGAAATGTTAGCGGTAAGTGTTCCGTCGGCTAAAAATTTCTCAACTCCAAAGAAGCTGGGTATTTCGCTTGACGAAACAGAGTATGATACACCTAAAACTACAGCAAAGATGGCCAGAACAATTAATGCCCTAATTGCTTTGCTTTTTTCTCCAAACATTTGAAACAGCGCAAAAACTATTGCAACAACGGTAGCTATTGCAAATAATCCTATTGCCCAGTTCAGGTTCAATGTAATTGCCTGTACGGCTATTTTTCCGGGATTTGATTCATCGTCGATGTTAGCGACCATGTAAACAAATAACCCAACCGACAACACCATTAGAACCCATAATATTATCGAGGTAAATTTACGAGTCTTATCCATTGTGTTTCTTATTTTTTAGCATTGAATTTAACAACCATGTCGAGCAAAGTAATTGAAGCATCTTCCATACTGTTGATGATGCTGTCGATTTTTGACACACAGTAGTTGTAGAAAATTTGCAGAATCATAGCAACAACCAAACCTGTTACGGTTGTGATCAAAGCTACTTTAATACCACCGGCAACCAACGACGGGCTGATGTCACCTGCAACTTCGATAGCATCGAATGCCTGGATCATACCAATTACTGTTCCCAGGAACCCGAGCATAGGAGCCAATGCAATGAACAAAGCAATCCAGCTTAATCCTTTTTCGAGTAAACCTGCTTGAACGCTACCGTACGAAACAACCGATTTTTCAACTACATCAACGCCTTCGTCGTAACGGTCGAGACCTTGGTAGAAAATACTGGCAACAGGGCCACGGGTGTTACGGCAAACTTCTTTTGCTGCTTCGATACCACCGTTGTTCAGTGCATCTTCTACTTTTGCCAGCAACCTTTTGGTATTGGTAGTTGCAAGGTTCAAGTAAATAATACGTTCAATGGCCAAGGCCAAACCAAGAATCAAAGCGATCAATACGAAAGACATGAAGGTTGGACCACCCTCGATAAACTTTTGTTTCAATTGACTGTGAAGCGACTTACCTTCTTCGGCAGCTACAGCTGCTTCTTCAACAGGGTCGGCTGTTAGGTCGACAATTGAATCGGTTGCTTGAGCAACTGAATCGGCAGCTTCTGTAACTTCTTCTGTAGCTGCTGCTTCTGTTTGATCTTGAGCAACAACATTAACCGACATTCCGAAAACGAATATCGAGAGAATAGCTATTAACGCAAATAATTTTTTCATGATGATTCTAAATTTATTCAACAATTATTCTGATTTAAATTATTATGTATTTATTAATTAATTCTTCATTTTTTGCGGAGAGAGAGGGATTCGAACCCTCGGTACCCTTTTGGAGTACACACGCTTTCCAGGCGTGCCAGTTCAGCCACTCCTGCACCTCTCCTCTGTGCTTTTTGTAATTTCACTCTTTTTTACTTTTTTTTCGCGAGCAACAAAAGTAAAGAGAAATATCCAAAAGATATTCCATAACAAAAAAAAAATCAATTTTAATTATAAAAATCTTTCTTGTTATGCTTCCAAACGCTTCAACGAACTTGTTTTTGTGCTTTTAGTTCCAATCGGTTTTTAGTGCAATTGGTTGTTTCACAAAGCTTAAGCTAAAACTACCCCTTTTTTAGTGGGTGAAAAATACAAAAAATCGCTTAAACACTAAAACTACAAAGTGATTTCACCTTTTAAATTTTGGGTCATGTACTTTCGTACTTCGTTATTGCTTATTCCTTGCCCGAGTAAATACATCAGCTTGGTTATGGCGGCTTCGGTTGTCATGTCGTAACCGCTAATAACTCCAAGGTTCTTGATGTCAATGCTTGAATGGTACAATCCCATTTTTACTTTTCCTCCGGCACATTGGCTCACATTCACAATAATTATACCCTTTTTGATTGCTTTTTCGATTAATTTCGAGAACCAATCAAAATTGGGGACATTTCCTGAGCCAAACGATTCAAGTATAACACCTTTTAATCCTTCGATATTAAGTATGCTTTCAACTATATTTTGCTGAATACCAGGGAATATTTTTAATATTACTACATTACAATTTAGCTGATAATTAACACCGAAAATGCTTTTGTTGGCAGGTTTGTATATAAATTCACGAGAATAATCTATTTCAACACCGGCTTTGGCCATAACCGGGTAATTCTTCGAGTCGAATGCAAAAAAATGTTGCGAATCGATTTTCGATGTACGGTTTCCACGGTATAAATTTGAGTCGAAATAAATACACACTTCGGGAACAATGGGGACTCCATTTTCTTGTGCTGCTGCTATTTCAATGGCGGTAAGCAGGTTTTCTTTTCCGTCGGTTCTGAGGGTGCCAATGGGCAATTGGGCACCGGTTATTATTACCGGCTTGTCGAGGTTTTCGAACATAAAACTCAGTGCCGAAGCAGTGTAGGCCATGGTGTCGGTGCCATGCAGAATCACAAAACCGTTGTACTTTTCGTAGTTTTGTTCCACTGCGCCGGCCAACTTTAACCAAAAGCCGGTGTCGATATTCGATGAGTCGAGTACCGGATCGAAAGTAATTGATGATATGTTATAACCAAATTTTTTGAGTAAAGGAAGCTCTTTCGACAGTTCGTCGAAATTAACCGGTTCAAGCGATCCGTCGTCGGGGCGTTGCACCATTCCTATTGTGCCGCCTGTATAAATTATGAGTATCCTTGGTTGCATGTTTACCTTAAACAAGGCAAATATAAACCTAAAAATTGCAATTTGCAGGTATTCTTATTTTTTTATGCCAGTTGAAACAGCTCTTTTGCGTTATTGCTTGTTATTCGGGCTATTTCGTTAATGGGCATATTGAAAATTTCGGCAACTTTTTGGGCAATTATTGTGAGGTTGCCGCTTTCGTTTCGTTTGCCCCGTAAAGGGCTTGGTGCAAGGTAGGGCGAATCGGTTTCGAGCATTAAATGTTCGGGTTTGAGTTGCGAAATTAGTTGATCGATACCACTGTTTTTGAACGTTACAGTGCCACCAACACCTATCATAAATCCAAGTGAGAGTGCTTTTTTGGCTTGCTCAATGCTGCCACTAAAACAATGAAATACACCCCTTAAGTTGCTGTAATTGGCCGACTTAATAAGATCGTGGGTTATGTCGAACGATTCGCGGGTATGTACCGATACCGGCAAATCGAGTTGGTGGGCTATTTGTATTTGTTTTAAAAAAACTTCCTCTTGTTCTTTTCTGAATGTTTTGTCCCAATATAAATCGATACCAATTTCGCCAATAGCAATAAATTTTTTCTTTCCAAGCCAATATTCAACCATTTCGAGCTCTTCTTTGTAATCTTCCTTTATCGAAGTTGGATGTACGCCCATCATTGGAATGCAAAGCCCGGGATATTTTTCGGCTGTATCGAGCATCCTCTTTATTGATGAGCTGTCGATATTGGGCGTTAAAATCATTTCAATTCCTTGCTCAACCGAACGGTTAATTACCTCATCTATTTCGCCGTTAAATTCTTCGGAATAAATATGTGAATGTGTGTCGATATACATAAAAAATTGTTTATTGCGCAAAAATATAAAGTTTTAAATTGTGGCAGGTATTTTATCTGACAAGAAATTGTTACTAATATGTAAAACAAATATTGTAGTTTTAGCAAAAAATCAGTTGCTATTATTGCTTTAATTTTCAGAAATGTTAAAAAATTCATTAAAATTCAGAACCGAAGTTGAAGTTGGCAGAACCAATATTCAAATTGATTATTGTAACAAAGTATTCATGATTGGTTCGTGTTTTACCGATAATATTGGTGCTAAACTTAAACAGGTAAGGTTTCAGCTTTTAACAAATCCTTTTGGGGTGTTGTATAATCCGGTTTCAATTGCCAATGCCCTCGAATTAATAATCGATAACAAGCAATTGCCTGCTGATTCGTTGGTTTTTGATCAGAATTTATGGCATTCGTTGTTGTTGCATGGCGATTTCTCGCAAACGGATAAACGTGTTTTGGTCGATAAAGCCAATTCAGCCATCGCGGGTGCTCATCATTTTTTGACCAATACCGATTTTGTTTTTGTTACTTTCGGAACAGCATGGGTTTACCGTTATTTAGAAACCAATCAGATTGTTGCCAATTGTCACAAAATAAATGCCAATAGGTTTGACCGTTTCAGGCTTGAAATTGATTCAATTGTTGAAGTGTGGCAAAAAATTATTGAAAGGCTTAAGGTGCTAAATAATAATTTGAGAATAGTATTTACCCTTAGTCCCGTTCGTCATTTAAAAGATGGAGCCCATGAAAATCAGCTGAGTAAGTCGGTGCTTTTAATGGCTATTGACAAATTGATGAATAACGATAGTTCGGTTGGTTATTTTCCGGCATACGAGCTTGTTAACGACGATTTGCGCGATTATAGGTTTTATGCTTCCGATATGGTGCATTTATCGGATACTGCCATTGATTATGTTTTTGAAAAAATACGTAAAGCATATTTTACCGATAGTGCACAAATAACAATGAAGCAAGTAGCTGCTATTGTTCAGGCAGCTCAACACCGGATATTGCAAAATAACCCACTTGAGTTAAGCTCGTTAAAAAAGGGCATGTTGCAAAAAATCGAAAAATTGAAAGCCGAACAACCTTTTATCGATTTAAGTGCCGAATACAAATATTTTGTCGAACTTTGAAAATTAATTGCAATTTATAAATGTGCGTAACTTTTAAAAACGTTATCCTGCTTGGCTTATGAGGGTTTTGATGTTTGGGTGGGAGTTTCCGCCTCACATAACCGGAGGACTGGGAACTGCATGTTTCGGAATTACCAAAGCACTTTCGCAATTGGGCGATGTTGATGTGATTTTTGTTGTTCCCAAAATTTTTGGTGGAGAATCGGATCAAAGCGTTGAGCTTGTTGCTGCTGCCGATGTTCCAATCTTCTCAAATACCCAAATAAAAGCAATGCAATATTTCCCGACTGAATATGTTGAAATAAGTTCGAATTTATTGCCTTACCAAAGTCCCGATGACTTTTGGAAGCAAACCCGTAAATTAAATAGCACAACCACATGT
>JAFGAF010000332.1 GCA_016933815.1 Prolixibacteraceae bacterium | reverse complement strand
TTCTAAAAAAATTGAAGAGTTGATGCAATTTGAAAGCATCATCCGCAACCGGCGCAAAATTGAATCGGCCATAGGCAACGCCAAAGCCTTTCTGAAAATACAACAAGATTTTGGCAGCTTCGACAATTATATTTGGGACTTTGTTGGAGGTAAGCCAATAGTGAATCATTTTGCCTCAATGGCCGAAATACCTGCACAAACCGAGCTATCGGTACAAATTTCGAAAGACCTTAAAAAGCGGGGCTTCACTTTTATGGGGCCAACCATTGTTTATGCACACATGCAAGCCACAGGCATGGTAAACGACCATTTAACAAACTGCCCCAGACATGCCGAACTAAAAAATTTCCGAAGTGACAAATAGCACTTTGAAATTTTAATCAAAAGTTTATTTTTACGCTTGGATTTAAGATTAACAAAACTCAATCGTAATATAAAATGAAGATCAGAACATTTATTGCTTCTGTGTTATTGATTGTATCAAGCACTCTTTTCGCACAAACAACCGACACCATTTATGGTTATGAGTTCACCCCTGTAATTGAACTCAAAGCGCGCCCTGTTGAAGACCAACACCGCTCGGGAACCTGCTGGTCGTTTTCAAGCACTTCGTTTCTCGAATCGGAAATGTTGCGCAAAGGCAAACCTGAGGTAAACCTGTCGGAAATGTACATTGTTTGGAACACTTATGCCGAAAAAGCAAATAAATATGTTCGCATGCACGGCAACACCAATTTTGGTCCCGGAGGTGCTTTTCACGATGCTACTTGGGTGATGAAAAATTTTGGCATGGTACCCGAAGAAGTTTACAGCGGGCTAACTATCGATGAAAAATTACCTGTGCACGGCGAAATGGACGAAGTGCTGAAAGCATTTGTTGATGCCATTGTAAAAAACAAAAACCGCAAATTAACACCCGTTTGGCACAATGCTTTTACCGACATACTCAACAATTATTTGGGCGAGTTGCCCGAGAATTTCGAATACGAAGGTAAAACATACACACCGCAATCGTTCGTTACCGATTACATGGGACTCAATGCCGACGATTACATCGAAATAGGTTCATTCACCCATCATCCGTTCTACGAGAAATTTATTATCGAAATTCCCGACAACTGGCTGTGGGACGAAATTTACAACGTACCTCTTAACGAATTAATTACAATTATTGATTATGCGCTCGAAAATGGCTACACAATTGCTTGGGGTGCCGATGTAAGCGATAAAGGTTTCGCTTCAAAATCGAAAGGTATTGCTGTTATTCCCGATGCCGATATTACCGAAATGAGCGGCAGTGAAATATCGCGTTGGGAAAGCCTTTCGGACGATGAAAAACAAAACGAGCTTTACAAATTCGAAAAGCCGGGAAAAGAAAAAACGATTACACAAGTTGACCGCCAAATC
>JAFGAF010000034.1 GCA_016933815.1 Prolixibacteraceae bacterium | reverse complement strand
TTTTATCGACGACGATGGTCAGGCCTACCTCTTTTGGGGTAACCCCGATGTGTATTATGTGAAGCTGAACGATGACATGATTTCGCTTGCAGGTGAAATTGTAAAAGAACCTACAAAACCCAAAAATTATCAGGAAGGTCCATGGGTTTGGAAACGCAATGAACATTATTATTTGGCCTATGCATCAACTTGTTGCCCCGAAGGCATTGGTTATGCCATGAGCAAATCGATTACAGGTCCCTGGGAGTACAAAGGTATGATAGTAGATGCTTCAGAACTTACACGCGGAAACCACCCGGGTATTATCGAATACAAAAGCAAATCGTATTGTTTTGGGCACAGTTACGATGTGCTGAAAAAAACAACTTCGAAATTTTATGAACGTCGTTCGGTCGATATGGACGAAATAGTGTACAACCCCGACGGAACAATCCAAAACCGCAATTATTGGTCGGTTGAAGGCCCTGCTCAGGTAGAAACTTTAAATCCGTTTGTACGGGTCGAAGCCGAAACAATGGCTTGGAGCGAAGGAGTTAAAACAAATTTCGAAACCGAATGGGAAGGTGCTTTTGAATGGAACAGGGGCAAAAAAATTGCCGATCGCTTGTATGCAACTTCCATTCATAATGGCGATTATATCTTGGTGCAAGGTGTTGATTTTGCATCGGGTGCTAAATCGGTCGATGTGTGCGTGTCTCCTCTTTATGGTGGTACAATCGAAATACGTACCGATAAAATCGATGGGCCGGTAATTGCAACTGTCAAAGTTGGGCCACAAGGCGAAGGCGGAAAGTGGAAAACAATATCGGCTCCTGTTGCCAAAGTAAACGGGGTGCACGATGTGTACTTTGTTTTCAAAGGCGAAAAAGACCTTTTTGATTTCGATTGGTGGCACTTTACCAAAAATTGAAAACTTCCATTACTAAAACATCACCAATATTAAATGTAAATAAGTTGAAAATCAATTGTATAATTAAATAGGTTTATCGAGATGAGGATCAGTAAAGTTGTTTGTTTTTTTGTAATGGTTTTTTTTGTCAATATTAATTCCTATTCGTGGGAGGGAATGCCAATGCCCGAATTGCATGTCGATGGCCGCTATTTAAAAGATCCCGACGGTCATATTGTTAATTTGCACGGCTTTGCACAAACCTTTTCCCCCTGGTTCAACGAGCAGGGATCGAAATGGAACAATCACAATGTTCAGGGCTGTTTAAACTATAACAAAAACATTATCGACCGAATTATGGATGCCGGTTGGAAAGTGAATTTTGTTCGTCAGCACATGGATCCTTATTGGAGCAATTTGCCCGGGTGCACACCCGAATATCACGAGGCACACAACTGTTTCAACGAAACAAGGTTTAAAAAATACCTCGATGAGGTGTTTGTGCCCATGGCCGAATATGCCATTTCGAAAGGCTTGTATGTAGTAATGCGCCCTCCCGGCGTGAGCCCCGAAAGAATTGCCATTGGCGACGATTATCAACAATATTTGATAAATGTTTGGGGTATTGTTGCCAAACATCCTAAGTTGATGAACAATCCTTACATAATGTTCGAACTGGCCAACGAGCCCATCGATATTTTGGGCACCGACGGAACTTATGGCGCAGGTACGCAAGGACATTACGATAATTTGAAAACTTTTTTCCAAACAATGGTTGATACCATTCGTGCCAGTGCCGACAATATTTTATGGATCCCCGGTTTGGGCTTCCAGTCGCTTTATGCAGGTTTTGCAGTAAACCCCATCGAGGGCGAAAATATTGGCTACGCCGTTCACGTATATCCGGGTTGGTTCAATAGTGGCAATGGTTACGAACCTTTTCAACGCGGGTGGGACAGGCAAGTGCAACCCGTGGCCGATTTTGCTCCTGTTATTGTTACCGAAATGGACTGGGCACCCGAACATCATGGTAAATCGTGGGGAAAGGACATCACCGGAACCGCCGGAGGTGATGGCTTTGGTGCCAATTTCAAAAAAATTACCGACGACTGCGGAAATGTTAGTTGGTTGCTTTTTACCGAAGCGCATTTGTTGGCCGAGTTTGGCAACCCAAACGCACCGGCCGATGTGGTCGAATTTTTAACCGATCCCGAAGCTTGTCCGTTGCCAATTTTTAATTGGTTTGAAGAGTATGCTGCCGAATACGATTTTAGTGGTGTTTCCGACGACTACCTTACTGTTTCGGAATTGTTTGTTGTGGGTGGCGAAAATATTTCGGTACTGAACAAAAGTTCGGTGAGCTTAAACGTGTTCGCACGCTTTGCCGACGGTCATACCGAAAAAGTAGGCTCGGTTTCGGCAATTACCGTTGAAAACCCCAATGTTGTGAATGTTGTTAGGGGAAGGATTTTTGCGCTCACCGATGGTAACTCCGAAGTGATTGTAAGCTACACCGATCCGAAGGGAAACCAAAAACAGCTCACGCTGAACATTGCTTCCACAACTTTTCCTTTAACCAACGATTTATTCAACCCTGCAATATGGGAAAACGGAACATTCGACGAGCAATCCCGTTCCCTTAAAACCGGCCCGTGGGGCTTTGGCGGCTGGCAGTTCGATGGCATCGATTTGTCGGCTTACAAATACATTGTAGCAAGGCTGGGCAGTGAAAACAACGCAAGTATCGATTTCAGGGTGTTCGATGGCAATAATTATTGGGGCTCGCCTGCATCGTTTTCATTCGGGAATAACCGCGAAATTGTTGTGCCGTTAAAATATGCAATCAAAAACGACGGAACGCCACTTAACCCCGAGCACATTTTTATTGCCGGCTTTTGGTCGAACGGGAGCAATCCCTTTATTATCGATTCGGTATTCTTGAGCAATTCAAGCGAATACGACTCACCTGTTTTGTTTGCCAACGATGACAACGGCAATCGGGTTACTGCAATTAATCAACTCGATTATCACTTTAACTCGGGGCCTTCCGAAAGTAAACAGGTTGTTATTTATAGCGATATGTTAACCAACGATATTGCGCTTAAAACCAGCAGTGCCTTCGAAATTTCGTTAAACGATGATGAAAATTTTTCGCAGAATATTGAAATAATGAATAACGATGGTTTGCCGGCAAGTACCCGTGTATTTGTTAGGCTGAAAGCCGGATTGGAGATGCAGGCTTATAAGGGTTTACTGGCTATCACATCCGAAGGGGCACAATCATATGCTGTCGATCTTAATGGAACTGTCGATCAGGAAGTGGGTGTTTTTAATCCGTATAACGAAAAATTAACAATATTATCTACTGAATACTATTCAACCACAGGTCAACGCATTCGACATATCGAAAACCGTAAAGGGGTTTTTATTGAAGTAAACCGAATGTCGGACGGACGCCGTGTGGTGCGCAAAATACTTAATGCTAACTAATTATTTACTTAACATTTTTATTATGATTTTTAAGAAAAACCTTTTAACTACGTTCATTTTCAGTTGTTTCCTGTTATTGGGAGCAACTCAAACCCGGGCACAAATCGAAAATTTTCAGCTTGGGAACACAACACGGCAAATGCTGGTTTATGCTCCATCGGGGCTACAACCCAACAGCCCTTTGTTATTGTCGTTGCACGGCATGAACCAGGACATTGCCTACCAGCAAAACCAAACAAAATGGGAACTGGTAGCCAAAGAACATGGTTTTGTTGTTGTATATCCCGGCGGTATAGGCAACTCGTGGGACATTATGGGTAACCGTGATATCGATTTTATTTTGGCCATTATCGACGAAATGTCCGATCGTTATGCCATTGATCGTAACAGGGTTTACTTGTCGGGTTTTTCAATGGGTGGAATGATGACTTATCATGC
>JAFGAF010000331.1 GCA_016933815.1 Prolixibacteraceae bacterium | reverse complement strand
CGCGACTTGAATCCTGTGCGTATTGTGCAAGAGCTTTCGGTTTTGGCAGGGAAAACCATTGTGCCGGAAAAAACGTTAATATTTTTCGATGAGATACAAGCTTGTGAACAGGCACTGACTTCGTTGAAATATTTTAATGAAGATGCATCCGAATTCCACGTTATTGCCGCAGGAAGCTTATTAGGTGTTGTCGTTAATCGAAGTCAATATTCGTATCCGGTTGGGAAGATTGAGAAAATAAACATGTACCCACTCGATTTTGAAGAGTTCCTGTGGGCAATGGGTCAAAAATCAGGGGGTAAGCTCATTGAAGAACACTTTCAAAACAATATGGAATTCTCACTCCATTCAAAATTCCTCGACTATTATTATCACTACCTTGCCATAGGTGGAATGCCGTATGTAGTAAAAGAGTATATTGAAAAAAAGGATTTCAACTTTGTGCTTGCACTTCAAAAAAACATCAACGATGCATACGTAGCCGACATGGCCAAATATGCCACTCCCGACGAAACCACTCGAATCATGGCTGCCTTTAATACAATCCCAGCCCAGTTGGCCAAAGAGAATAGGAAATTTCAATACAAACTTATTAAAACCGGAGCACGTGCCCATGAGTTCGAATCGGCATTAGACTGGCTGCAAGCTTCTGGTGTTGCATGTAAATGTGTTAAAATTACCGAAGGGAAGTTTCCATTACAATTGTATGCTGAGAATGCTGCTTTCAAAATATATTTATCGGATAATGGGTTACTGTGCTCTAAATTTGGAATTGCGCCTCATTTTCTAATTTCTGGCAATCGTATTATCGACAACATCAAAGGTGCCTTAACTGAAAACTTCGTAATGAATTCTCTTATACTCAATAATTTTCAACCGAACTACTGGGAATCGCAAGGAAAGGCAGAAGTTGATTTTGTAGTACAAATGAACGATGGGAAAGTGATTCCAATTGAAGTAAAATCATCAGAAAATGTCCGATCTAAAAGCCTTAAACAGTACATTGATAAATACAAGCCGGCATACTCGTTGCGGGTTTCAACTAAAAATTTCGGTTTCGAGAACGGGATAAAATCAGTCCCACTTTATGCTTTACATTGTTTCACTAACGATTATCGAATATAAATATGATAACAATCATCCCGGCTATCGACCTTATCGATGCCAAATGTGTACGCCTTTCGCAGGGCGACTATAACCAAAAAACCGTATATAACGAAAACCCACTCGAAGTAGCTAAAATGTTCGAAGATGCAGGCATCAAACGTCTGCACCTGGTTGACCTCGACGGAGCGAAAGCGCAGCATATAGTGAACCACAAAGTGCTCGAAACCATTGCATCGAAAACCAATTTGGT
>JAFGAF010000033.1 GCA_016933815.1 Prolixibacteraceae bacterium | reverse complement strand
TTCATCGTCGTATTTCGATGCCAACAATCCAATTGGCACGCCGCAAGGTTTGCATCCCGGAAGAGTAGTATGGGTATGGAACCCCGATGCTACCGATGCTAGTTTTACAGTGAAAAACAACATTAATAATTGGTGGGCCAATTACACCAATGCGCAAGCAGTTGAAAACATGCTTCATACTGCAATAAAAAGCTATTCAGGCAAAGACAATATCAATCAAGCTTGGGATGCGCTTTTTAAACACTTTAATTCAAACAAAAACAAAGGCAACACTGGATATCAAGCCGGCGAAAAAATCTTTATTAAAATTAACGTAACCAATTCATGTTGTTCAGTTACCGGAACTAAAAAAACTAAGGATTACGACCGCATGGACTCAACTCCCGAATTAATACTTGCCTTGCTCAAGCAGTTAATCGAAGAGGTTGGTGTTGCTCAGGAAGATATATACATTGGTGATCCATTCCGTACTTTCCACAACTTATACTGGGATGCCTGCCATACTGTTTATCCCAATGTGAACTATGTTGACGGGAAAGGCGATAATGGCCGCTACCAAACGAAACCTACAAGCAGTAAAAAAATGATTTTTAGCGATGGTAAATATACGTACCGTATGCCCCAAGAATATTACGACGCAGCTTATTTCATAAATATGCCCTGTTTAAAGTCGCACGATTCGGGAGGTATAACCATTGGAGCTAAAAACCATCAAGGTTCAATTTTACAAGATGGCGCCGACCCTGATGAACAATCGGCTTACGACATGCACTACTCGCTGCCCGACCACGATGAAACAGATGGTGGTACCCATCGCTACCGTCATTTGGTTGACTATTTAGGTCACGAAAAAATGGGTGGAAACACACTGCTTACTATTGTTGATGGTATTTGGGCCGGCCGTAGTTGGGAAGGATACGTCGAAAAATGGCAAATGGAACCGTTTAACGGCGATTATCCAAATTCCATTTTCGTTTCACAGGATTTAGTTGCAATCGATGCTGTTTGTTACGACTTTTTGCTCGAAGAATACAAGAACAAAGAAGAGGAAGACAAACACCCTTACATGGCTGGCACCGACGATTATTTACTGCAAGCCGCAAGCCCCGAACACTGGGCCGAAGGAATTACCTACGATCCCGAAGATGATGGCACTTCGTTAAAAAGCCTTGGCGTTTATGAGCACTGGAACAACCCAACCGACAAAGCTTACTCGAAGAACTTAGGTACTGGTAATGGAATTGAACTGCTAAAGGTTGTTGAATTTCCAACAACGATTTCTACCCAAAACACCAATCTGCCCAACAATAAAGTAAATGCTATACATATCGACTCCGACGGAGTAGCGTGGATTGGAACCGACAACGGACTGGCCCGCTTCAATGGAATTGATATGCAAATTATTAATACCGAAAACCATTTATCGAACAACAAGGTAAACGACCTCGCTTTTGAGCAAAATACAAACAACTCAAAGTTGTGGGTAGCTACCGATGGCGGGCTTACTGCTTTAACCATTAACAACAATAACGTTGCTTCGGCAACAACATACACTCCCGATAACAGCGAAATTGTTGGTGCTGCGGTTTCGAATGTAATGATTGATTGGCGTCACAACTGCTGGGCAAGCACCGAATTGGCCATCAACGTTTTTAGCGAAAACCAATGGGGCCACAAAACAACTGCCGGCGACTCAAATGGCGAAAGCTTTGATTATAGCGAAGTTAAAATAAACGACTTAGCCGAATACAAATTCGACAGCACGACATTCGTTGCTACCAACGGAAAAGGCATTATCAGGTTAAAATACAATTCGGTAGATGGTTTTACAGGTGCATCAACTTACGGTTCACCTTGGGCAGGCCTAAGCTCCGATACCATTACAGCTATTGCACCTCTTGAAATTGCACAATGGTATGGATCGAGTTATGGCGTTATGCGCCATGAAAATAACCAAACCAAAAGTGAATGGTTGGTATATACTGCCGAAACCGATAAGATTTTCTCCAACAACATTAACTCAATTTTTGCCGATGCTGATGAAAATATTTGGATAGGCACAAATTTTGGACTCAACATTATTAAATCGGATGGCGAGATTTTAAAATACGACCAAAGCCAAGGCCTTATCAACAATACCATAAATACAATTACAGCCGATACAAAAGGGAACATTTGGATAGGCACAAATGGTGGCGCTCAGTGGTTTAGTCAAATACCCGGCATATCGATACCAACCAATATTAAATACATAAGCAATAGCAGAAACTATAAAACTTATCCCAATCCGGCAAGTAATATTATTAACATCGACATTAACAGTTCAAGCGAGCAACAAATTAAAATATCGGTTTATAATATTCATGGACAATTAACAGAACAGCCTCAAACACATCAAATTAATGGGCAACAAACAATCAGCATCGATGTTTCTGACCAATCGGTATACCAACCTGGTATTTATTTCATAAAAATTGACGACAATAATCAAACTAACATTGTAAAAACCTTAATCAAATAACAATGAAACTCTGCTTATCACTAATTGCAACACTTTTATTTTCGTGTGTTTTAGCATCAGCCTCGACAAAAGAAGGCACATTAACATTAACCATCGACAATTACAATAACTGGGGCTGGGAAGAATGTCTGATTATTGAAAATGGTTTTATTGAACTGGTTATTGTACCAGAAATAGGTGGTCGTGTAATGCGCTATGCTTTTCCTGGCGATCAACAAATGGCTATTCACCCTAAAAATATTGGCAAAAATTTTAACCCCGACACCGACAAATGGGGGCCTTGGTCAGGGGCATGGGGCTACGGCGGTTATAAAAACTGGCCAGCACCACAAAGCTTTTGGAACTGGCCTCCACCACCACATTTATGCTGGGGACCTTACACATACAATATCGAACATCAATCGACCGATTCAATTGTTGTTTATCTCGAAAGTGAAGTAGAAACCCAACTCGCCAAAGGCTTACAACAAGCACGAAGGTTTACGGTTTACAACAATTCAACAATTGTAAAACTTGAACAATACCTTATGAATGTAAATGCATCAACACGTGACCTTAGCATTTGGGACATTACTCAAACAATTGTTCAGCACGACAGCGATAAGGATATGGAGAACTTTTCGGTATATTTTTCAACTTCAAAAAGCATTCGATATGCCGATCAGAAACTAAACATTACCAAGCTTGATGATGGTATTCACAGGTACAGCGATACCAACAAAAGCGGAAAAACATTTATGAACCTCGATGCAGGTTGGTGTGCAAACGTTGACGAACGCGACAGCCAAAGCTACTATAAAATTTTTGAAATTGATCCATCGGCCGACCATCCCGACCAGAATGCTAATTTTGAAATTTACTCAGCCGGATCAAACGAATACATCGAAATTGAAGTATTGAGTCCCTTACAAAGCTTG